>JAIRQD010000201.1:0-4707 GCA_031256655.1 Treponema sp. | reverse complement strand
TGCACCGCCATCTGGTCGCCGTCAAAGTCGGCGTTAAACGCATGGCAGACAAGCGGCGGAAGGCGAATTGCCTTCCCTTCCACGAGCACCGGCTCAAAAGCCTGAATGCCCAAGCGGTGCAGTGTCGGCGCGCGGTTTAAAAGCACCGGATGTTCTTTCACAACCTCGTCCAAAATAGCAAACACTTCAGGTGTTTCCTGTTCGACAAGGAGTTTTGCCTTTTTAATGTTGTAAACAACATCTTTATCGACAAGTTTTTTCATTATGAAGGGCTTAAAAAGCTCCAGCGCCATTTTGGTCGGAAGCCCGCATTGCCACATCTTAAGTTCCGGACCGACAGTGATAACACTGCGCCCCGAATAGTCAACGCGCTTCCCAAGCAGATTCTGCCTGAAACGCCCCTGCTTTCCTTTAAGCATATCGCTTATGGATTTGAGCGGGCGGCTGGAGGCGCCTTTGACAACGCGCTTTTTCTTGGAGTTGTCAAACAGCGCATCAATCGCCTCCTGCAACATTCGCTTTTCGTTGCGGATAATGATGTCAGGCGCATTGAGCACTTGCAGGCGTTTGAGGCGGTTGTTGCGGTTGATTGCCCTGCGGTACAGGTCATTTAAGTCACTGGTGGCAAAACGCCCGCCGTCAAGCTGCACCATAGGGCGCAGTTCCGGCGGAATGACAGGAATTGTGTCCAAAATCATCCATTCGGGGCGGTTTTTGGAATTCCTGAAATTCTCAACGATGTCGATGCGCTTTAACAATCGTTTGTCGCTTTTTGCGCCCTTTTCGATCATCTTCGCGCGCAATTCGGATGCCATTTCATCAAGGTCGATGTTCTCAAGCAGTGTGCGGATTGCCTCCGCTCCCATGCCGGCGGTAAAGCCCCCCGAATGCCGCTCCTGCGCTTCGGTGTATTCCTCTTCGGTGAGCAGCTGCATTTTTTTCAGGTCAGTTTCGCCCGCCTCAATGACAACGTACTTTTCGTAGTACAACACCGAACGTAGCGCAGTCATCGGCAAGTCAAGGAGAAGCCCCATGCGGCTGGGCACGGAGCGGTAATACCATATATGCGAAACAGGGGCGGCAAGTTCGATATGCCCCATACGCTCGCGGCGCACTTTAAAGTGCGTTACTTCAACGCCGCAGCGGTCGCAGATGACACCCTTGTAACGCACGGACTTAAACTTGCCGCAGTAACACTCCCACTCTTTGGTCGTGCCGAAAATACGCTCGCAGAAAAGCCCGTCTTTTTCAGGCCGCAAGGTGCGGTAATTAATCGTTTCAGGCTTCTTGACTTCCCCATACGACCACGCCCGAATCATGTCCGGCGAGGCCAGACGTATCATAATCGAATCGAAATCTTGAATATCCCTCATTTATTTTCCCTCGTTAAAATTCGAACCGCTTTTGGTTATGATATCCTCATCACGCTCTGTGAGTGGGATCTGTTTGTTCTTGTTGTCATAAATCGTAAAGTCAAGCGCAAGCCCTCGCAGTTCCTGTACCAAAACGTTAAACGATTCAGGAATACCTGCCGATGTGAACGGCTCGCCTTTAACAATCGCCTCATAAATCTTTGAGCGTCCGGTCATGTCGTCTGACTTAATCGTAAGGAGCTCCTGCAGCGTGTGCGCCGCCCCGTACGCTTCAAGCGCCCAAACTTCCATCTCGCCAAGGCGCTGCCCGCCGAACTGCGCCTTTCCGCCCAGCGGCTGCTGCGTGACAAGTGAGTAAGGTCCGGTTGATCGGGCGTGCATTTTATCATCCACAAGGTGATGCAGTTTGAGAAAGTAAATAATGCCGCAGAAAATGGGATTGATAAACGGTTCGCCCGTTTTGCCGTCCCGAAGTATTGCCTTGCTTGTCACAGGAAGCCCCGCTTCTTTCAGCTTTTCTTCAATCTGTTCAGTCGGCGGTGACTGGAAAACGGGCACTGAATACCATTCGTCCAAAGTCGATCCCGCCCAGCCAAGTTCGGTTTCCAAAAGCTGCCCGATGTTCATACGGGAAGGAACCCCCAACGGTGTAAGGCAGAGGTCAAGCGGCGTTCCGTCTTCCATATAGGGCATATCTTCTTCGGGAAGAATGCGGGCGACAACACCTTTGTTCCCGTGCCGCCCAGCCATTTTATCGCCTTCACGAAGTTTACGTTTGGTGGCGATAAGAATTTTCACCACCTCATCCACTCCGGGGTTAAGATCATCCCCTTCCTGCCGCCTAAGGCGCTGGATGTCGATGATCGTTCCTTCAATGCCGTGCGGCACACGCAAAGACGAATCCCGCACTTCTTTCGCCTTTTCGCCGAAGATGGAGTTCAACAGTTTGAATTCCGGCGTTGTTTCCGTTTCGCTTTTCGGCGTTACCTTGCCGACAAGAATGTCACCGGATCGGACTTTTGCGCCGACTCGAATAATCCCTTCCCCGTCCAGATTGTCAAGGCTTTTTTCGGTGGTGTTAGGCACATCACGGGTTATTTTTTCTGTCCCAAGCTTAGTTTCGCGCACTTCGGTCAAAAACTCTTTGATATGAATCGAAGTAAACATATCATCTTTGACCACCCGCTGTGAAATTAGGATGGAGTCTTCGTAGTTGTAGCCATTCCACGGCATAAAACCTACAAGAATGTTCCGCCCAAGCGCCAGCTCCCCGTCTTTGGTGGCCGGGCCGTCGGCGATAACTTGCCCAGAGGCAATTTTATCGCCCAGTTTCACAATCGGGCGCTGGTTGTAACAAGTGTCCTGATTGGTGCGCTGGAACTTCACAAGCCGATAAACGTCAAGACCGTCATCGTTAGTCAGACCGGGAATGCTCTTTTGGGAATCTTCCGCCTGAATGAGAATTTCCTGCGAAGTAACCCGCATCACCGTGCCCGCTCTGCGCGCTTTACAGAGAACGCCCGAATCGTATGCGCACTTGCTTTCCATCCCAGTGCCAACCCTCGGCGGATCGGGAAACACCAATGGCACAGCCTGCCGCTGCATATTCGATCCCATGAGCGCACGGTTGGCATCATCGTGCTCCAAAAACGGAATAAGTGAAGCGGAAACCGAAATTATCTGTTTGGGCGATACGTCCATGTATTCGATTTCGTTGGGCGCGCGCGTGGTGTAATCACCCTGACGACGGCAGGAAACCTGATCATCCGCGAAACTGCCGTTTGTGTTAAGTTTTGCCGAAGCCTGCGCGATGTAATAACGATCCTCATCTATCGCCGACAGGTATTCAATTTCCTTTGACGCAATGCCTTTAACAACCCTGCGGTAAGGGGCTTCCAAAAAGCCGTACTCGTTGACGCGCGTGTAATTGGCAAGCGAGACTATAAGCCCGATGTTCGGACCTTCAGGTGTCTCAATCGGACACATCCGCCCGTAGTGGGTGTAGTGTACGTCCCTGACCTCAAAGCCCGCGCGGTCGCGGGAAAGCCCGCCGGGGCCAAGCGCGTTAAGGCGGCGCTTGTGGGTAAGTTCGGCAAGAGGATTAACCTGATCCATAAACTGCGAAAGCTGGCTTGAACCGAAGAACTCCTTAATCGCCGCTACAACAGGCTTTATCGATATTAAATCCTGCGGCTTAATCGTGTCAGTTTCTTTAAGGCTCATGCGTTCCTTCGCAATGCGCTCCATGCGGCTGAACGAAGTTTTGATGGCGCTTGCCATGAGTTCGCCCACAGAACGGATTCGGCGGTTGCCAAGATGGTCGATGTCGTCAATTCGTTCAGCCTCGATAAACACATTGATAAGAAACTTCATCGTTGCGATGATGTCCTGCTTGGTAAGAGTGTGGTCATCCAACGGCGGATTATGGGCGAACTTTTTGTTGAGTTTGTAGCGCCCTACCTTGCCCAAATCGTAACGTCGGGCTGAAAAGAACATCGAGTTAATGTCCTTCTCCGCCGCTTCAACCGTGATCGATTCCCCCGACATCAAAACCGCATAAACTGTGGAAAGCGCTTCTTCTTTGGAAGGCTCATCGCGCCCCGGATCGTCTTTTACAAACTTGATTTCTTCCCGCTCAAAGCAGTTTAAAAGCATATCAGAGTCAAGGGAAAGATTTGATGACTTTTCGTTTTTCGGGTCTTCCCTATCGATATACTTGATGACTTCAACTGTTTTTACGCCGTTTGCCAAAAGCTCATCCACATCGTGCGGGTGAAGCTTATCGCCTGCGCGGTAAAGTTTGCGCTGCCCGTGCGTTACGTCTTCTTCGGTTTTGGTCGCGTCCTTCACCCAAACCGCCGTTGCAAGCACGTGACCGAAAAACTTCTCACGAGTTTCAGCATCATCTTTAACTTTAAGCGTTTGTGTCTTGTAAAACGCCTTTATAATGTCCTCGCGGCTCTCAAAACCGAGCGCGCGAAGGAAAATTGTCCCCAAAATCCGCTTTTTGCGGTCGATTTTTGCAAAAATAAGCTCTTTTTTGGTGTCAATTTCAAATTCCAGCCACGAACCCCGGTACGGAATGATTCTGGAGGAGTAATTTCCCTTTTCGTGCGAGAAAATAACACCGGGCGAGCGGTGAATTTGTGAAACAACAACCCGTTCCGCACCGTTTATGATAAACGTTCCCCGCTCAGTCATAATGGGAATGTCGCCCATGTAAATATCTTTCTGCCGGATTTCACCAGTTTGCTGAAAAATAAGGTTTACACGGGCTTTAAGGGAAAGCGCGTAGCTAAGTCCCTTTTGCTTGCATTCCTGCTCGCCGAACTTG
>JAIRQD010000148.1:0-3004 GCA_031256655.1 Treponema sp. | reverse complement strand
TACTCACTTTTTGCTGGCGATCCCAGCGGGCGCAAGAGCGCCTTTTTACTTAACAGGGCGCATTTTTCCATTGTGCCGCCAATGCCCACACCGACAATCACAGGCGGACATGGATTTGCGCCCGCTGCCGATATTGCCGAGACAACAAAATTTTTTACCCCTTCAATTCCGTCCGCCGGCTTTAGCATTTTCAAAACGCTCATGTTCTCGCTGCCGAACCCTTTGGGCGTTACGGTGATTTTAATTTTGTCACCGGAAACAATTGAATAATGAATTACCGCAGGCGTATTATCCCCTGAATTAATTCGCTTCACCGGATCAACCGGATCAAAGACAACAGACTTTCTTAAGTAACCTTCCTCATAACCGCGCCTGACACCTGAATTAATCGCTTCTTCTAAATCGCCCCCTGTAATTCTTACATCAAGACCAAGTTCAAAAAACACAACTGTCATTCCCGTGTCCTGGCACATAGGAACTTTTTCCTCTCTTGCTATTTCTGCGTTTTCAAGCAGCGATTGAAGAACATTTTTTCCTATGGACGAAGTTTCTTCGACAATACAGCGTTCAAACGCTTCGCTTATATCACTTGACAAATTATAATTCGCATCCATACAGAGCCTTGCAGTCAGATCAATTATTTCACTCACATTAATTTCTCTCATAACTCTCCCTTAAAGAAAATGCGGTTTATTTAAATTGTCAATATCGCGGGAATCTTTACCGAGCAAACCGACAAGCGCGTATGTTCCGTTAAGGCGATCGTAAGTCAGATCTTTTGAGAATCTAAAATCCTCAATTTCTTTTGTGTTGTTAAGGTGAATGCGCGGGCCGCTGCACCCGAACGGAGGAAAATCCCCAAGTTTAATATGGCGATCATCAAAATAGGCAACGTCAATATGGCGGTCAATAATTTCTTTGACATCCGCTTCAAGTTCTCCAATGTCAAGGTCAGGCTTTTCGTTAAAAATTAAAACAAAACCCCTTTTAACATCCGAATGCTGCCAGCGGTTTGTCATGTTGTATTTGCGGGTAAGGAGCATTGCCGTAATATCTTCGGCGGTGTGCACCATTTTCCGGTATTTCAAAGAACGGTGCACTATGTCGTAAATGTCTTTGGGAAGCGGGCCGAACATTCCCGGCCGCGTAACAATTATTTCCTCGCCAATGCCAATCATAATTTGCGCATTCATTTTTAAAGCCGGGTACAATAAATCAAAATGCTCAATGATAACGCGGCGGTCGTTTTCAAGCGCGTCTTTAACAAAGCGCACAATCTCGTGCATTTGCGTAAAGGCAACTTGAAAGCGCATATCCAGATGAAACGTGGTTGTTTCGTTCATGCTGTCTTCGTAATCCATTATGTGCATTACACGGTGAGAATCAAAGCGATCATCATCGTTAACAAGCTCAAGCCCCGGGAACATTCCCTTTATCAAAGACGACTTGCCTGAACCTGCGTCTCCAATAACGCCGATGAGCCTGTCAGAAAACGTCAAATGCCTTTGGGAAATTTGCTCACCCAAAAACAAAAGGCGTTCCCTGCCCCTCGGCGCAAAGTACACCGAATAAAATGCCACCGCATGAATAATGTTACGCACCGCTAATCACCTATACAATATCTTTGAGCGAAAGAATTCTATTCATCTCGTTAAAGACAATCATAAATCCTTCATCGACACCCATCCCCGGCTTCGCAAGGATTTGGTCAGGCATTGTCGCCATCGCAATGTGCGCGCAGATTTCAGCCGAACGATTTGTTTCGTTGCACGTTCCGCCGAGGTACGCGCCCATACCGTTTTTCTTGCAGTAAAGTACCGCCTCAATCGTATTGTTGATGCCGCCCAAATCAGGCGTTTTTATCTGCGCCATGTGTCCGGCTTTTCTGTCTGTAAAAGCCACCACATCTTCGTAAGTGTTGCACCATTCGTCGGCTACAATTTCGACTTTGATATTTTTGCCATCAACGATTTTGCGCAAATCGGCGAGAGCATTTATCTGCGCCTCTCCGCTTCCCACATCAACCGGTCCTTCAATACGCAAAGAAAACGGCTTTGCGTTTTCTTCAAGTGTTTTCAAAAAATCAGCAATTTTCTCCAAATCATTATCGAACACAATGCCGAGCGTTCCGTACACATCAATGTGCATGACAGGTGCATACTCTTCTTTCGGGCGCAGTTTTTTAATGCGGTTTCTTAGCCAGCTAACATATTCAGCAAGCTTTTGTCCGCCTGCGCCGACTTTTTCTTCGGCGTTGTTAAAAAGACCGTGCGGAAGCACCTGCGAACCTTTTAGGATCATTTTATCAGTGTTTAAATAACGGTCGTCTCCTGACTGCGAAAAAATCGGGATGAGCTTGTTTGACAAAGTTAATCCGTATTCGTCGGCAATTACTTTTGCCATGATCGTTTTGTTGGCTTTGGCAACCGCGTCAAGACAGGCTTGTGTAACGCCGTAGCGGATGGCAGTGTGCAAAACTTTTCCAGTTGCGCTGTGCAGGTGATTGTCAACCAAAGCTGCCATTTCCTTAAATGTCAAAATTTCCTTGCCAACATAAAGCGGCGCAATTTCCTTCATTATTACAGGAATAAAATCTTCGGCGAGAAAAAGCGGATCACGTCCGCCGGCACCTGAATACTGCACCGCGGCGCAATCGCCGTAGGCGATTTGCCCGTCTTCCAAAACGAACATTACCGAAATGGATTCCCCAGACTGACGAATTGAACGGAAGCCGCTTGTCACAGGATCGCCCAAGTACGCCGCGCCGTCAGTTTTTGCGCCTGCTTTAATCGCCTTTTGATCATCAAAGAAAAATCCCGTTTTCCCCGCGCTACACACAACGTTTTTTACTTTCATTTATTTCCCCCTGCCAACTAAAGTGCCTTTGCCAATTGAATATATATCATCGATAAGCATTTGATAACTCACCGGACGTTTTTCGCTTTTCCCACGCTCCTCAAGTTTCTGTTTGTTAAAATCCTTTAAATCATCTGACAGCGGAATG
>JAIRQD010000081.1:0-7401 GCA_031256655.1 Treponema sp. | reverse complement strand
TTTCCATACACGTCTTTTTCAGGCTGAATAAGCGGAATCTCTTTTTCCCAATAACGGATGACGTGAACTTTCACCCGCAAAAGGCGTACAGCATCGTTTAGCGTGTATGACCCCATATTACCGCCGTGAGTTTTTCGGTTTTTCTTTTGAAGACGAACGGAACTCTATTGTCACAGGAATCACTGAAAAGCCAAGATCGCGGCGAACGCGGTTGCGTAAATAGGCGGCGTAAGTGTCGCTCACCGCCTGCGGGCGCGAAGTGAAAAAAACAAAACGTACGGGGTTGGCGGTAACCTGCACGGCATAGCGGATTTTGAAACGCCCCAGCTTACCCGAAGGCGGCGGGTGTTCGCCAAGCCAGCGCTCAAGCGCCTCGTTCAGCGTGGAGGTTTCAATCCTGCGTGTAAGCTGGGCGTGCATCCGCTTTGCGGTGTTCAAAAGCTCATTTATGCCTGATCCGTCAAGCGCGCTTACAGGAACAATAGGCGCATATTCCATCTGCCCGAAAAGAAAATGTATCCTGTCCCGAAGCGCCTGAAACGTGTTTTTCACATCAGGCATTGTATCCCACTTGTTCAAAACAAAAATTATTCCCCGCCCTTTATCGTGCGCCAGCGCCGCAATTTTTTTGTCCTGATCGGTCAAGCCTTCCTGCGCATCAATAACCAAAAACACGATGTCAGTTTCACCCACAGTTTTTATCGCGCGGTTCACCGAATAATATTCGATGTTTTCATGCACTTTAGATTTTCGCCTGATGCCGGCTGTGTCCAAAAGGCGGAAGTTCTGCTTTTTCCATGTGAAGTTCCCTTCAACCACATCTCGTGTTGTGCCGGGAATGTCGCTTACAATCGAAGCGGACGATGATGTGAGCCTGTTGGAAAGCGTGGATTTCCCCGTGTTCGGTTTGCCCATAATGGCGATGCGGATCACGTCCGCCGGACGCGCCGCGCTCGCTTCATCGCTGTCTGGCGGACACCCTATGTCCGACGCATCTGAAAGCGCCGAAGGAGGCAACCGCTGTATTATCGCCTCTTCCAGGTCGCGCACATTATCGCCATGCTCGGCGGAGATCATGAGAACCTGATCAAAGCCGTATGACAAAAGGTTGTAGCTTTCCGCCTCGCGCCTGCCGCCTTCGGTTTTGTTCACCGCTGCAATAATCTTTGACGAATACGGGCGCAAAAGCGCGATAAACTCTTCATCTTCAAGAGTGAGTTCGCCCGCTTCAAAAAGAAGCACGATGAGATTTGCTTTTTTGAGAACCTCAAGCGTTCTTTCCACAACAAGCTTTTCAAGGCGGTCTTCACTTGTGTCGTGTTTCCGGTCAAGCTTAAAACCGCCGGTATCCACAAGGTGTAAGCGCCGTCCTAAAATCGCGGTGTCCACGCCAACGGGATCACGTGTAACACCCGGAGTCGGATCGGTTATCGATCGGCGTTTGCGCAGAAGGCGGTTAAACAGCGTTGACTTCCCAACATTGGGACGCCCCGCCAAAGCGACAAGCGGCAAACGTTGAGGCGAACTTAAAGCGTTCCCGTTTTCTGCTGCATTGTTTTCAGTTGTGTCAATTGTATCATTCGTATCGCTCATATAATTTTTCCGTCACTTGGGGAAGTTTTCCGCCATCCATGTTTTAAGTACCGCATTGTTAGCCACAGCCGAAGTCCCTTTCAGCAGCTCACCGGCAAGTTCGCGGCAGGCGGCAATGCTCAAACTACGCACAACGCGCTTAACAAGCGGAATGGACAGCGAAGCCATGCTGAACTCATCAAGCCCCAGCCCCAAAAGCAGCGCCGTCATTCCCGGGTCGCCTGCCATTTCCCCGCACATGGCAGCTTTAATGCCGCGGCTGTGGGCGGCATCAATCGTGGTTTTCAGGAAACGCAAAATCGCCGGATGCGCCGGATGCGCTAGGTAGCCGACTTTCTCGTTGCCGCGATCCACCGCCAACGTGTATTGGATAAGATCGTTTGTGCCTATCGAAAAAAAGTCAGCCTTCTGCGCGAGAATGTCGGCAGTGATGGCGGCGGAAGGAACTTCGATCATAATGCCTGTTTCGATATTCTCCGCAAACTCATAATTTTTTTTGCGGCACTCATCCTTCGCCTCTTTAAGCAAACTTAACGCCGCATCAAGCTCTTCAATGCCTGAAATCAGCGGGAACATTATTCGCACATTTCCGTTTTTGCTGGCGCGCAAAATTGAGCGAAGCTGCGTTTTGAAAAAATCCGGCATCGAAAGCGAAAAACGTATCGCCCGCCAGCCCAAAAGCGGGTTTGTTTCTGAGGCGGCATGAAATTCCGGCAGGATTTTGTCACCGCCAATATCAACAGTGCGAATTGTTACTGGCAGATTTTTCATCGTTTTAATAACGTGGCTGTACGCACGAATCTGCTCTGCTTCGCCCGCCGCTTCATCGGGGTTTAGAAAAAGAAACTCAGACCTGTAAAGCCCTATCCCTTCCGCCCCGGAACGCAGCGCTTTGTGAGCTTCCTCCGGTATCTCGATATTCGCCTTAATCGAAACTTTATAACCGTCAGTTGTTTCGGTCGGAAGCTCGCTGTTTTTCAAATGCTCTTTTTGAGTTTTGTAATATTTCGCCTCCGTGCGTTGGAGCTTATCCAGCTCCTTCTCACTCGGGCTGATAATCACGTCACCCGCTGTCGCATTGACAACCAACGTATCGCCGTTTGAAATCTCATACGTTGCCGATGCCACACCAAGCACCGCGGGAATGTTAAACGCCCGCGCAAGAATCGCCGTGTGCGAAGTAAGCCCGCCGCTGTCCATGACAATTCCCTTCACGTGCGCACGGTTCATTGTCAGCACTTGCGAAGGCAGAAGATCGTGTGTCACAAGAATCACATCGGTGTCAAGTTCTGCCAGAGAATTTTTGTTGATTGAAAGAAGCTGACCCAAAATCCTGTTGGAAACATCAGTTATGTCAGTCGCCCGCTCCCTGAAAGACGGGTCAGGAGATTGCAGCATTTTATCCGCCAAAAGACTGGCAGTGTCGTAAACCACCCATTCGATATTTTCATAATTCTCTTTAAGCCGCTGTGCAATCTGCTCTTGTATATCGACATCCTCAAGCATCATCAGGTGAGCGGCAAAAATATCCGCCTGCGCCTTGCCCATCTCAAGCAGCGCGCGCTCGTGCAGGGAACGCACTTCCGCCGCCGCCGCTTCGCAGGCATTGGCAAAACGAACAAGTTCGTGTTCCACCTGACTTTCTTTGATGCGGTAGCGAATAATTTTGGGGATGGTTTTTTCCAAATGCACAAACGCCTTCCCCATAACAATGCCCGGAGAAGCGGGAATGCCAGCGAGCTTTTTCATACTGTCCGCTAAGGATACCTCAAAGGACGCGGGGGTGTCAAAGGCTTAAGCGGCAAAAAAGCTGCCCCAAATGTTGATGATTTGAGGCAGCTAGATTTTTTTTAAATAACTTTTTTAAATCCTATTTCCGCACCAAATTCCAACAATGACAGAGATGATATTGTTACTGTTTTTATATTTTTTTTAATTTTTAGTTCGCTGATTTTTGGATAGTACACTATATATTGTGGTATCACAGGAAAAATGGAAATGATACACAATATATGGGGGGGGGGGGTAGATAGGTACTTTTAAACCCCTTTTCCATCGCACACACATAAACCGTGTAAGTCATGGGATTATGGTACAACAGATCGAAAGAAAGTCAAGCAAAATATTACTATTTTAGTAAAAATAGTAATATTTTGCTTGTTACAACCTTGGGCTTTGATAGCGGCTTGCTTGCTTGCTTTATTTACCCAATAATTCTATCCTATAAAGCATGAATGGTGAGGATGAGCGCACAAAAGGTAAAAACGATTCAGACATTCCCTTGAGTCCTCCGAATTGCCTTATATGCAGGCACTTCAAGGTTACATGGGAACCGGCATATCCCCGCGCCTGTGTGCTTTTCGGGGTCAAATGTACGGCGCTTCCTTCGGCGGAGATTTTTCTTTCAACCGGCAGACATTGCTTTGCGTTTGAAGCTAAGGTGCGAGGATGAAGCGCCGTATAAACAAAGCGGTTTTAATTCAGCCGCCGTTTGTCCAGTTGAACAGCCCGTATCCGGCGCCGTACTACCTGGCCAGCTTTCTTGAAAGCCGCTTTAATGTGGCGACAACAGTAATCGATCATTCCATCGGGCTTTTCCATAAAATTTTTTGCCGCGCAGGACTTGAGCGAATTTTTGAAGATGCTTCCCAACCGCAATCGCTTGCAAAACTAACGGCGAATAAAAATGCCGCCGCAATAGCGGAACGTTTTTTATCCGAGAAGAATTTGTGGCTTTCATCGATTGACAGGCTTGTTGCGTTTTTGCGCGGCAAAGACCCTGAACTGGGACATTTCCTTTCGTTAGCCAACGGTATCTTTCCCGGCGGCCCGCGGACGGATGCGTTTTTATCCGAGCGCGGCGGAGAAGTCGCGCCAGAGGAAGCTAAATTGCTTGCAACCAAGCTCCTTTCAGACATTGCGGATTTTATCACCTGTACGCTGGATTTTAATTTCGCGCTTGTCCGCTATTCTCACGCGCTTGAAGGCTCTTTAGCCGCGAATATGCGCGATTTTGCAGATGTGAAAAAAAGCCTTGACGGTTACATCATGAAAACTTTTTACCGCCCTATGCTTGAGGAAGAATGGGAGCGTCTTGAAAAGGCGTTTAATTTAAGCGGTAGCAAAAGTGAAACATTTTTGCTTGGGCTTACCATTCCCTTTCCCGGCTGTTTAAGCGGCGCGCTTGTGTGCGCCGAATCCGCAAAGAAGCGCTTCGGCGCGGCTGTGCGCACAATTGCCGGCGGCGGTTACGTGAACACCGAACTGCGCTTCATGCAAACAAGCGGGTTAAAGCATTACTTTGATCATGTTTCCTTTGACAGGGGCTACAGCACGCTTGCAGCCGTTCTTGAAGGCGAAACTGATAAAACTGCCAATTTCACAATCGACGATGAAGCGGCGCGGACGATTTTTCCCGACTATTCCGCCGTTGATTTCAGCCGCTATCTTTACCCCGCCGATGATGCCAATCCCATGCACCGCCTTTGGTCGGACGGGCATTGGCTTAAAGCCTATCTTGCCCACGGCTGTTATTGGCAGTCGTGCGCCTTTTGCGATGTTACCCTTGATTACATCAAAAGCTTCATTCCCGTTGATGTGCCTTCGCTGTTTGCACACCTTTACAAACAGGCGGAAACAACTAGTGTTCGCGGAATCCACTTTGTCGATGAAGCCGCCCCGCCTTCCTCGCTTATGGAGTTTGCCCTGCTCAACAGGAATGCGGGACTTCCCTTAAACTTTTGGGGCAACATCCGCTTTGAAAAGCATTTCACCGCAGATGCGGCGGCTTTGCTTGCGTCTGGCGGGCTGACAGGAGTTTCGGCGGGGCTTGAAGTTGCCACAGCGCAGGGTTTTAAGCGGCTGGGCAAAGGGATTGACCTTAAAAGCGCGGTGAGAGCTTGCGCCGCTTTTAAGGAATCAGGCATTCTTACGCACGCATATTTGATTTACGGCTATTGGGATCAGGATGAGCAGGAAATAGTTGATTCCGCTGAAGTTTTGCGCCAGCTTTTTGCGTTTAAGCTATTGGACAGCGCTTTTTGGCACAAGTTTGTCCTCACCCGCCACTCGCGCATTTACGCTGAAAAACAGCGTGGCAAGCATCCTGACCTGAAAATCACTGACGATCCTGACATTCGCGCGGCGGAAAACATTTTTGCCTTAAACGATCTTTCCTTCAAGGGCGAAAAGCGATTTGATAAATATTCATCCCCGCTTGAAAAACTCCTTGCCGCATGGATGGCGGGTGACACAGAAACTCCTGTAACTGAAATGTTTCCGTTTAAGATGCCTTGGCCTTCTGTTCCGCCCAATCTTGTGGAAGGTCTTTTGAATGATTACATCGCTGACAAGGAAGCGGAAAAAAAAGCCGAGCCAAAAGAAGAAGGCGGCGGCATCGTTAATAGCCGCAACGCCTTGTTTCTGGGATCAATTCCGCGCACAGTGCAAAAAAAAGGAAACTGCTATTTATTCTGGCGCTGGCGGCTTGAAGATCGGGAACTTAAAACAGCGGGTGCGGCGGCGGCGAAAGAAATTGCCGCGTTATTGGAGGCCGCGTCTTTGGGTAAAGGTTTGGCGGTTGAACAGTTTTACTCAACGCTTGAGAAAATCGCCGGGAAAGAAGGCGCAAAAACCGCGTGGGAGCTTATGCGGAAAAGTGGTCTGATTGTTTGCCGGTTTCTTCAATAAATTCCTGCATCAGTTCGTCTTGAATCTTTTTTAAAAGCTCTTCCGCTTTTCCGCCGCATCGTTTTCCGTCTATTGTGTCCGCCGCCATCGCAAAATGTGCAATGTTGGAAATGATAACTTCATCAGCGTCAAAAAGTTCAGAAAGTGTAAAAACCCGCTCCTCTGTTTTGATTCCCAGCCTTTCGCATATTTTCAAAAGATGATTTCGCGTTATTCCCTGCAAAATAAGGTTGTTTGCCGGGTGGGTAATAAAAACCCCGTTTTTTAGAATGTGGATATTGCTGCGTGTGCATTCAGTCACAGTTTCGCCGCGGTAAAATACAGCTTCCTGACATCCGGCTTCTTCTGCTTGCTGCAACGCCATGATGTTTGGAATTAGGTTTAACGTTTTGATATTGCAGATAAGATAACGGGTGTCAGGTGCGGTGATAAGTTTTATTCGGTTGGAAAGGTCAGGAATCTCTATAGCGCGAATCATAATCCACAAGTTGGAAGGTCCGTCGGGAAACAAATGATTGCGCTGGCCGCTTCCCCTTGTCGCCTGCCAATACACAACATACTCACCCGGTTCCATCTTTGAAAGCATATCATTAAGTGTGTTTTTAAGTTCTTCCTTGGAAAATGGAAGTTCAATCCGCAAAAGACCTGCGCTGTAAAAAAAACGATCGACGTGTTCATTTAAAGTAAAAATCACCCCGTTTGCCGCAACGGCCGCATCATACACGCCGTCACCGAAATATCCGCCGCGATCGTTCATGGGAACAGTCATCTCATCAAGATTGCCCCACTTTCCGTTGTAATAGCCCAATGCCTTCATTTCGCAAATGTAACACAAAAGCGCGCGTCAAGGGAATCACTGATGCGGCGCTTTCCATCGTAAGTTTTTTGTTGTAATATTGTGTAAATGAGCGAAAAAATTTCTGCCAAGACCATTAAGAGCAGCTCCTACAGCGAATGTATCTCGGTGGAATTTGTCTCTGCGGATCAAGATACGGTGAATATGGAATTTCGCTGGAAAGGGGCAGCCCCGAAAGGCGGACAATTTTTCCTTGTAAAACCGCGGCGCACAAGCGTGTTCCTGCCAAGACCTATCAGCGTTTCCGCTGTCGGGGAAAACAC
>JAIRQD010000078.1:0-2686 GCA_031256655.1 Treponema sp. | reverse complement strand
GCGGCAGTCTGCCCCACCACCCGCTGTTCAAGCACCTGCTCAAGTTCAAGATACTTTTGCAGTTCACCTGAAAGCATCTTTGAAACGGGTATACCTGTCCAGACCGACACAACTCCTGCTATGTCCTCCTCGCTCACTTCCTCCCGCAATAGCGGAGGAACGCCATCGCCTGCACCGCCGCCTTTTTTTCCGGAGCGGCCTTCCATCTGGTCGGTGAGTATTTTCAACTTCTTCTGCGCTTCAGGGATTAGGCCGTGTTTGACTTCGGCGGCTTTGGTCAGGTTGCCTTCCCGCACGTAGTGGGTTTCTTCGATTTTGAGTTCCTCTATCTGCTGTTTGATTTCCCTAATCTTTTGTATGTCGCCCTTTTCCTTGTCCCAGCGCGCCTTCATCGCATCCCGCTCGGAGGTGAGGTCTGCGATTTCCTTCTCAAGCTTGCCAAGCCTGTCTTTGGAAGCTTTGTCATCTTCCCTTGCCATTGCCTGTTTTTCGATTGAGAGTTGAAGGAGCTTGCGCTCAAGCTTATCAAGCTCTGTAGGGCGGCTGTCCAGTTCCATTTTAAGGCGGCTTGCGGCCTCGTCAACAAGGTCTATCGCCTTGTCCGGAAGAAAGCGGCTTGTGATGTAGCGGTTGGAAAGCGTAGCCGCCGCCACCAGCGACTCATCCTTAATACGCACCCCGTGGTGAACTTCGTAGCGTTCTTTTAAGCCGCGCAAGATAGCGATGGTGTCCTCGACCGAAGGCTCCGCGGTGTAGATTTGCTGGAAACGCCGCTCCAGCGCCGCATCCTTTTCGATGTGCTTGCGGTATTCGTCAAGTGTTGTAGCGCCTATGCAGCGCAGTTCGCCGCGGGAAAGTGCAGGCTTTAACAGGTTGCTTGCGTCAGTTGCGCCTTCAGCCGCCCCCGCTCCCACCAGCGTGTGAAGCTCATCGATAAAAAGGATGATGCTGCCATCAGATGCCTGCACTTCGTGTATAACGGCTTTCAGGCGCTCTTCAAACTCCCCGCGAAACTTCGCCCCCGCAACAAGTGAGCCTATGTCCATAGCAAGCAGCTTTTTGCCCTTAAGCCCCTCAGGCACATCGCCCTCAACAATGCGCCTGGCAAGCCCCTCAACAATGGCGGTTTTTCCCACACCAGGCTCCCCGATAATAACCGGGTTGTTTTTCGTCCGGCGGGAAAGCACCTGCATACAGCGGCGTATTTCCTCATCCCTTCCTATTACGGGGTCAAGTTTCTCCTGCCGCGCAAGAGCGGTGAGGTCGCGGCAATATTTATCCAGCACCTGATATTTGTCTTCGGGGTTTTGGTCGGTAACCCGCGCGTTGCCCCTGACCTGTTTGAGCGCCCCAAGTATTGCGTTTTTGGTAACACCTGATTTTTTTAATATGTCCGTTGCCTTTCCTTCACCGGCGGCAATAGCGATGAGAATATGCTCGGCGGAGACAAACTCGTCTTTCAGGGAAGCCGCTTCACTTTCGGCTTTGGCAAGCACCTTCGATGCGCCTGATGAAAAATACACCTGAGCTGCCTCACCGTAAATCTTCGGCTGTTTTTCCGAAAGGGCAAGAGCCTCGGCAACTAGGGCATCGGGGTTTGCGCCTATTTTTTCAACGATGGGCGGCACGATGCCGTCCTTCTGCTGGAGCAGGGCAAGTAATATGTGCTCCGCATCTATTTGCGAATGATCACTTTTCTGGGCGATAGAACTGGCTTCGTTTAACGCTTCTTGTGCTTTGATGGTAAGTTTTTCGTAGTTCATATCGTAAGAATATGTTTTTTAGCAGGAGGGTGCAAGAGTGTGAGAGGTAATCGAGGAGCAACGCCTGAAAGACGCGCTCCCAACCCTTTATCTTATTTAAAATACCTGTCCAGGAAACCTTTGAACGCCGCGCAGTGGCGGGCTTCGTCGCGCGCCATTTCGTGAACGGTGTCGTGGATAGCGTCCAGATTCTTTTCTTTGGCACGTTTGGCGATGTCGGTTTTTCCGGCACAGGCTCCGTGTTCGGCTTCTACCCGCATCTCCAGGTTCTTCTTGGTGCTGGTGGTCAGAACCTCGCCCAGCAATTCGGCAAACTTGGCAGCGTGTTCGGCTTCTTCGTAAGCCGCTTTTTCCCAGTACATACCGATTTCAGGATAACCTTCGCGGAAGGCAACCCGTGCCATAGCCAGATACATACCGACTTCGGTGCATTCGCCGTTAAAGTGCGCCCGGAGATCCTTTACGATATCCTCGTCAACACCTTTGGCAACACCCAGCGTGTGCTCGGCGGCGAAACTGCCGTCTCCGGCTTTCTGCTCGTTGAACTTGGAAGCCGGCGCTTTGCACGGAGGACAGAACTCAGGCGGGCAATCACCTGTGTGAACATAACCGCAAACTGAACAAACCCATTTCTTCATAATAAACTCCTCAAAAAATATGCTAACGACCCATGGTCGCAGTTTCCTTGTTTACCATATTGTCTATAAGCAAATATGATAATGATAATCATTATTAAACTAATATGATATTTTTCAAAGAAGCGCAAGCCCTTATACGGTTTCCCGCGGTGCTTTACGAGATGCTTGCCGTCGGATATAATTTCTCATACTAAAATAAGGCGGAAAGTGATGCTTTGCAAACAATGTAAAAACGAAGTAAGTAACGATGAACAATTGTGTGAAAAATGCGGGAATAAGAATGAT
>JAIRQD010000210.1:0-5062 GCA_031256655.1 Treponema sp. | reverse complement strand
GGTGCACCTGCCCAGCTTCCGCTTGTTTCATGGGCTGTGTTTGCTAAAAATGCGGCAAGTTCCCTTAGCCTATCGTTATGGTTGTCGTGATTCAGGAAATTCCCAAAATCAACGACTTCTCTGTATACCATCTCCCCTGTTTGCCAGGACGCATCGAAGTTCTCCCCTGTCCGTATAATTCTCCAAGTGCCGGCGGTTTTATCAAAGACTCTGGTTTGGGTGTTCCAAAGATCGGCGGTGACGCTTGCACGATGGAGTTCCCGGACACGAAGATTTGCCATAAACCGGATAGCCGACAGTAAGTTGTCATAGGAATAATAGTCACTGTGAACCTGCCAATCCGGAAAAGCGGCGTGAGGCATTTGATCTCTCCAACCCGAAGAACCGACTCTTCTTGGAAACATGCCCTCAAATTCCTGCCTATTCATATAACGCTGGAAGCGCGCCACCGCCGCTGTGGGGGTCGCACCAGGGTGTCCCCCGACAGGCTGTTCTGGCTGCGCAGGTGATCCGGGCTGCCCTACCGGTGGATGCCCCGGCACAGGAGTTTCAGGATCTATCTCACAGGCTGTCATGAAAAGTAAAACTGTCACCGCAAAAAAAGGAACGGCAATGCGCCGCATTGAGTTTTTCATATAGTCCCCCCGCTTTTAGAGGGCAACGGCAGTTAAAAAAGCTTTTGTATAATGAAGGTCATGCAATGCACGTAAAACAATCAATGTCATTGCCCTACTTTCACCTGTTATACAGGGAAACGGGCGATTTGTCAATCGACAATTTGCCCCTCACATATGCGCCCTGAACCGATAGCCGACCCCGCGTATCGTCTCAATCATATCCCCTGCTTTTTTGAGTTTTTTCCGCAAGCCCAAAATCTGCACGTCCACCGAACGATCCGTCACCGGGTAATCATCGCCCCTAATCGCGGTGATAAGCTTCTGGCGGGAAAACACAATGTCGCTGTGGCTTATAAGGTGCGCCAAAATAGCAAACTCGGTCGCCGAAAGATCCAGCAAAGCTTCGTCCAAATAACAGGCGTGCCGCTGCGTATCAAGTTTCAGCGGGCCGTACTGCCACACCGTTATTTCATCCAATGCTGCGGCGGTTTCCTTGCGGCGCAAACTCGCCCTGATTCGAGCGGCAAGAACGCGGGGGCTGTACGGTTTAACAACATAATCATCTGCGCCAAGTTCAAGGCCGGTAACCACGTCCGTCTCCTCTCCCCGCGCGGTGCATATAATAACCGGCAAAACGGCAAAGTTTGCATCGGCACGAATTTTTTTCAGCACCTTAAAACCGTCCATGCCGGGTAGCATGAGATCAAGCACTACACAGTCAGCACCGTCCTGGCGCAGCGCGGCAAGCCCATCCTCGCCCGTTTTGGCTTGGGTGAGTTTCCAGCCCTCCTGAACAAAAGCGTGCGTGAGCATCTCCTGTATTTCCTCGTCGTCCTCGATGATAAGTATGCGTTCACAGCCCATAATTTTTTTACCTTTACTCGTTCAATTTTTCGTGCCTGCCCCTTACCATATATGAAATAGCTTCACAAATGTTGGTAATATGATCACCTAAACGTTCCATGTAACCTGAAAGCCGCAAGAGGCGGGAAGCGGCTTTAACCAGTTTGCGGTTTTCTTTCATGAACGAAAGCACCTCGTCCACAAGCGCCTTGTGCTCAACATCGATGAGGTCGTCCATTAGCGCCGCCTTCCGTGCGGCATCGACATTTTTGGCGAGGTAAGCGGAAAACGCCGCTTTCAGCATCGCCTGCGCGGTTTCGACCATGCGCTCAACACGCTCAAGCGAACGGAACGCCGGACGGCCGGAAAGCTTCTTGGCGATTTTGACAAGGTGTATACTGTAGTCATTTATTCGCTCAAGGCTTGCGGCGATTTTGAACACCATCACCATTTCCCGCAAGTCGCTGGCGACCGGCTGTTGCGTGGCAATCAATACAAGCGCCATGTTTTCGATTTTGAGCTGCAGCGCATCCACCGCTTTCCCGCTTTCCTTCACTTCGCGGGCAAGCTCCTCATCGCCTGAACGCACCATCGCAAGGGCTTTCCCAATATCTTCTTCCACCATTGTCGCCATGAGCGTAAGCTCCCGGCGCACCTTGTCCAGTTCTTCGTTTAATAAACTTCGAGTCTGCATAAACCCTCCTAGCCGAATCTGCCGGAAATGTAATCTTCGGTACGCTGGTCGCTTGGATCGACAAACAGCTTTCCCGTGTCCCCATATTCTACCAGCTCGCCCAAGAGAAAAAAAGCCGTTTTGTTGCTGACTCTCGATGCTTGATGCATGGCGTGTGTCACAAGCACGATGCTGAATTCTTTTTTCAGTTCGCCGATAAGTTCTTCGATGCGCCCTGTCGCAATGGGATCAAGGGCGCTGGTCGGTTCGTCCATTAGAATAATTTCAGGCTCCATCGCAACGCTTCGGGCAATGCACAGGCGCTGCTGCTGCCCGCCTGAAAGCGTGTGTGCCTGCTTTTTCAGGCGGTCTTTTACTTCATTCCACAGCGCGGCTTTTTTCAGCGAGACTTCAACAAGGTCAGCAAGGCGGCGCTTGTCCTGCAGCCCTTGCATGCGCGGGCCGTAAGCTACGTTGTCAAAAATCGACATATTAAACGGGTTTGGCTTTTGAAACACCATTCCTACCCTGCGTCGGAGATCGGCAACGTCAATGTCGCCGTAAATATTTTCGCCGTCAATTAAGACAAGACCGGTTATGCGGCAGCCGGAAATTAAATCGTTCATCCGGTTTAACACGCGGATAAACGTCGATTTGCCGCACCCCGAAGGTCCGATGAGCGCCGTCACATCTCCACGCTGCATCGAAAAATTAACCTGCTTCAACGCATGAAAGCCGCCGTAAAAAAGATCCAAATCGTGAACTTCGATTTTTTCGTGTTCGTCTTTTTGTTCGCTCATTGCACGCTCACATTTCTTCTGAATTTATACGTAATGATTTTCGTTGCCGTATTGATCAGTATCACCAAAATAACCAGTACGGCGGCGGTGGCAAACGCCATACTGAAATCGTCAGGGTGTATCGCCTCGCTGGTCAGATGGTACAAATGGATGGTCAGCGTTCTGCCTGATTCAAAAATCGACATCGGCAGATTCCGCGAAATGCCGACAGTCAAAAGCACCGGCGCCGATTCGCCAACCATGCGCCCAAGCGCGAGAATTACCGCTGTTACAATGCCTGGAAGCGCCGGAGGAAGAACAACGTGGAGTATCGTCTGAAACTTCGTTGCCCCCACCGCAAGAGAGCCTTCTCGTATGGAATCAGGAATTGATTAAAGCGATTCTTCCGTTGTGCGAATAATAACCGGAAGCGCCATAATCGACAGCGTAAAACCGCCTGCAATTACTGACTGCCCAAAACCCATCATGCGCGAAAATATAAGCAGACCGAAAAGACCGTAAATAATTGAAGGGATGCCAGCAAGCGTATCTACCGCTAAACGCAGAATGCGCACGAGCCGCGAATTGCCTGAATATTCGTTTATGTAAATCGCCGTTGCGATGCCCACAGGTAAAGCGATAGCGAGCGAAACAGCCACAACCATAAGAGTGGTAACAATCATGGGTAGTATTCCCTGCTCAATGCCTGTAATAAATGCCCAGTTCAAAAATCCCGCCGAATTGGAAAATATATACACGAGGATAAAAACAAGCGCCGAGATAACACCGACCAAACCCAGCACCATAGCCGCATACATTATGCGGTCGGTGATTTTGCGTTTTTTGGCAAACGTCATGCGACCTCCATTCTGCGGCGCAGCCACAAAATTAAGCTGTTAAGGATAAGTATCATCGTGAACAATACAACGCCGATGGAAAAAAGCATTTCCCCGTGCCTGCCTGCCGCATAACCCATTTCAAGTGCAATTGTGGCGGTGAGCGTCCGCACGCTTTCAAGCGGGTTGATTACCAACTGCGGCGAATTGCCCGCCACCAAAATCACTGCCATCGTTTCGCCCACAGCGCGGGACATCCCCAAAATAACGCCAGCCAAAACGCCTGAACTTGCGTGGGGAAGCACAACCCGCCACGCCGTCTGCATTTCGCTTGCTCCCAGCGCAAGGCTTGCCTCGCGCACAGAGCGTGGAACGGCACGGAGTGATGTCTCGGCAATCGTGGTCACGGTGGGAAGGATCATCAGTGAAAGGACTATAGTTGCCGAAAGAAGCGTGTTGCCTGCGGGTATGTTGAAAATCTCCCGTACAAGCGGAACGATCACCATCAGCCCGAAAAAGCCGTACACCACAGACGGGATTCCCGCCAGAAGCTCTATGCCGCTTCGGGCGATTGTCGCAAAGCGCTGGGGCAAAAATTCAGACATAAAAACGGCGCACAAAAGCGCAAGCGGAACGCCGATGAGAATTGCCCCAAGCGCTGCCATGATGCTTGCAACGATCATGGGCAGTATCCCGTAAATTTTGAGAATTGTAGGCCGCCATTCAGTTCCTGTCAGAAACGCGAAAAAGTTGTACGGCGGTTCGGGAAGTATTATGTGTAGGCGCGGCTCAAGCGCGGCAATAGCGGCAGGCCAACTCACGGTAAAAACGTAGGCTTCAGGATAGCTCACATTCCCGTGAAAGCCGTGGGTGAACTCGTCATACAAAAGTCTCTGCCCATCCTGAAAAAACCGGATCGCCTCACGCGGGTCAGTCTCCTCCGTATCAAAATAAAACTCAAAAGTTTCGACGCCGTCTGCGAACGGGAAGCTCACACTGACTAATCTCGTGCCTTCGGCGAGGTGGATAAAAGCAGAGTGGTTAAGGTAGCGCTCTCCGTTTACAGTGATGTCGTTGATGCGTTGCGGCACGAGGCGCAAGCCCGGAGCGGTTGCTGTAAAAAAGGTTCGGGAGCCTTGAAGAAACACGAATGTGACAATTGCTCCCAAAGCCAAAATTGAAAAAAGCGCAACGGTGCTGACCAGGTACTTAAAAAGCCTGTCCAGATTTTTTCTTTTCATAATACGTCTATTGTATTGGAACCCAACTCCGTGCGACAAGTGCCTGACCATCGGTAATCGCCCAATCCAAAAA
>JAIRQD010000207.1:0-2925 GCA_031256655.1 Treponema sp. | reverse complement strand
CCAAAAGCGATGAAACAAGGTGTTTCAGCAAATCCGGGTATTGGACAAAAAGCATTTTGAACAAGGTGTCGGTTTTGAATGTGTATTCAAGTTTGGTCATTTTGCTGTTCTCCTGTACTCAATTGTACTCCACAAATCAACAACGGGCAATGATACAGGCAGACCGCGAATACGCCGCCCAGCGTTGTCTGTGATGATGCGTACCTGCTTTCGCCTTGCGCCGGGAGAAGGCTATTAACAATTTCAAAAAAATGTGATATTTATGAAGGATAATGAAAGAAATCGAAGCGGCACGCACGGTAAAGCAGTAAAAGGGAGGGGAGAACGTATATGCCTAAGTCAAGTGAACAGGAAAAAACAAGGGGAAATCCGCAGGCTTCAGCAGAAGACAAGGAAAAGGCTCTGGAGGCAGCCCGCCTTCAGATTGAAAAGCAGTATGGTCAAGGCTCGCTTATTAAGCTCGGGTCAAACTCAAACGCGGCGAAAATCGAGGTGATTCCGTCGGGTTCCATCCTTTTGGATGAAGCGTTGGGTATTGGCGGTTATCCGCGCGGCAGGATTATCGAGATTTTCGGACCTGAATCGTCCGGCAAAACCACTCTTGCCCTTCACGCGGTGGCTGAAGCGCAGAAACTGGGCGGAATTGCGGCATTTATTGACGCTGAACACGCTTTAGACCCGGTTTATGCCAAAAACTTGGGTGTGAATATCGACAATCTCTGGATTTCGCAGCCTGATTCCGGGGAACAGGCGCTTGAAATCGCTGAAAGCCTTGTGCGTTCAGGCGCGGTGGACATCATTGTTGTGGACTCTGTGGCCGCCCTCACCCCGCAGGCCGAAATTGACGGTGATATGGGAGACGCGCAGATGGGGCTGCAAGCCCGCCTTATGAGTCAGGCAATGCGCAAACTTACCGCCATTATCAACAAATCGCAGACGATCATTATTTTCATAAACCAAATCCGCATGAAAATCGGCGTAATGTTTGGAAGCCCTGAAACCACCACCGGCGGCAACGCGCTTAAGTTTTATTCATCACTGCGCATTGATGTCCGGAAAATCGACACGATTGATCAGGGTAAGGACACGGATGCCATCGGCAACAGGGTAAAAATCAAGATTGTAAAAAACAAGGTCGCGCCGCCTTTTAGAAAAGCGGAACTGGAAATTATGTTTGGCAAGGGGATTTCTGCGGCCGGGAGCCTTCTTGACGGGGCGGTTAAACACGGACTTATTGACAAAAAAGGCGCGTGGTATTCTTACGGTGAAGAAAAAGTAGGGCAGGGCAGGGAAAACGCCCGCGATTACATGATTCAAAACGCCGCCTTTGCCGCGGAAATCGAGGAAAAACTGCGCGCGATTATATTCCCCGGCAGAGACATAGGTAAACCTGCCGCAGACAAGGGTGCCGACAAAGCCGCAGGTAAAAGCGCCGCTGCACAGCCCGCGCCGCCTTCAGTAGCGCCTGCACCTTCGGTTGCCGCTCGACAGAAAAAAGCCATTGCCGGGAACGATGAAAACGAGGGCGCGGGTTTTCCCGCCCATGAGGTAAGTGACGAAAGCCTTTTCTAGCCTTGTCATATTGGGGCTTGGTTCAAACCTTGGCGATAAAGCGGGTATTTTGCGAGACGCGGTACGTGAACTGGAAGGGGTGCTGACAGATCTGCGCCGCGCGTCCGTTTATGAAACAAAGCCGCTTTACGTGGAAGATCAGGAGGTTTTTCTAAACACCGCCGTTTCAGGCTTTTATGACGGGGAACCTTGGCAGCTGCTCGTGCGCATTCACGAAATTGAAAGGCGCTTTGGAAGGGATCGCGGCGCGGAACGGCGCTGGGGGGAACGCAGGCTTGACATTGACATTCTCACCTTCGGTGAGTTGCACGGTGTTTTTCCGCTTGATGAAAACAAAAGCGCACTGACCATTCCCCACCAGCGCCTTCATGAAAGGCGCTTTGCGTTACAGCCGCTTTTGGAACTTTCACCTTTCGCTTGCGATCCTGTAAGCGGTGTTTCTTACCGCAGTATTTGCGACGCTTTACCCGATCAGGGAGTTAAAAAAATTGACGAGCAATCACAATCAGCTTTTTAAATATTCAAACATCGCTTCCATTAATTCTCTTGTATCATCTTTTCCCCTGAAATACAAATCAGTCAGTTTTCTTGCGTCCTTTTCCATCTTGCTGATTTTCACTTCTCGGCTTGGGCGTATGACAAATATTTTTTTCTCGCGCTCCAATTTGTTGATGGTTTCAATTAGTGAATTATAATCATCCGCTGAATTATTTAATGTTTCAAGCAATAGAGGATATTTTTTGTAAAATGCCTTATACAAAAAACGGGTAATTTTTCCCACTTCCTTTTTGCTTTTTAAATCCCTTGTTAAAACAACAATAATTTTTTTATAACCTTCAGCAACCGCTTTGTTTATACCTACCGGTTCTGAAATAGCCCCGTCAAGACAGGTGATTCCATCGACAATAACAGGTTTGCTGAAAAGCGGCATGCTGCCTGAAGCCTGCAATGCCAAAGACAATTCATGAAAATTATTTTTTTGGAAATATACAGCTTTGCCGGTTTCACAATCTGTTGCGCAAACAAAAAATTTTGTTTTTGAAATTGCCAACCGGTTTTTATCATAGGGATATAAATCGTTTATTGGGGAATTAAAAATATAGTTAAAATTAAAAGCGCTCCGTTTAAAAAGAAGCTGCCTTATGCCGAAATAATTTGGATCATTTGAATGTAGTATATTTATTTTCGCGGTGCGTTCTATGTGTTTTGCGATATAATTTGCCCCGTTAAACGCTCCGGCAGAAACTCCGACAATGCATTCGAATTCAATTTCGTTTTCAATAAATACATCCAATACGCCTGCAGTAAAAAGAGTTCTAAGTGATCCTCCTTCCAACACTAACGCCGCTTTTA
>JAIRQD010000188.1:0-7120 GCA_031256655.1 Treponema sp. | reverse complement strand
GCAGGCATCAAGTTCAAATATCGATCCGGCAGTCCAAAAAGTTTTGGATGTGATTCCGGGAACAATTGTAGAGGAGAACAGAGAGTGAATATAAATCCCTTCGACCTTTTGAAAAATGCACAAAAGATTCAGGAACAGATGGGTTCTTTCCAGGAAAAACTTGAGGCTGTCAGAGTGACAGGTTCTGCCGGCGGCGGAATGGCGGAAATCGACATGAACGGCAAAATGGAAGTGCTCGCCGTGCGGATAGCGCCTGAAGCAATGGAAGACGGGGACAGGGTTATGTTGCAAGACCTCATCGCCGCCGCTTTCGCCAACGCCATGGAAAAAGTGAAAGAAGCCATCAGCCGCGAAGTTGGCGGGATGATCCCCGGCGGAATGCAGGCTTTGCAAGGCTTTCCCGGTATGCCCGGCTTCCCCGCATGAGCTCAAATCTTGATGCCCTTGACAGGCTTGTGGCGCTTTTTTCAAAGCTTCCGGGCATAGGCAAAAAAAGCGCCGGGCGGCTTGTCTACCACATCCTTGACACTGACTCTTCCTATGCTCAAACGTTGGCGGGCGAGCTTTCCGGTCTGCACAAGGCAATAAAACGCTGTTCCTGCTGCGGCAGTTTCACCGAAAGCGATCTTTGCCAAATCTGCGCCGATCCCTCGCGGGAGCGGGCATTGCTTTGCGTGGTGGAACGCGCTCAAGATGTGCGCCTTATTGATGAATCCAAAGAGTTTTCAGGCATCTTCCATGTGCTGGGCGGGCTTATCGCCCCGCTTGAAGGCGTAAACCCAAGCGACCTTTCGATAAGCCGCCTCGCCGAGCGCATCAAAGAAGAAGGTGTGCGGGAAGTTATCCTCGCGCTCAATCCCACAATCGAAGGCGACACAACCGCCCTGTACATACAGCGATTTCTGAAAGAAATGTTTCCCGCCGCTCCGCTTGAGATTTCCCGCCTTGCTTCGGGGCTTCCTGTCGGCGGGGATTTGGAGTACGCCGACCGGCTTACGCTTTCACGGAGCTTGCGCGGCAGAATTAAGATGTGAGGGATCTTCTACAAAAACGCCTCTTTCAAAAACTGCAAATCAATTTGCGGGTACACAGGAAACCGCACCATGAGCTTTTTCACCCGTTCAAGCGCCTGCGTTTTTGCCGCTTCTTCGATATTGTACATCGATCTGCTGGTTTTTGACGGGTCTTTCGCGTTTGGCGCAGGTTTGGTGTTTTTGAGCACAAGCGCGATTATGCTCCCAAGTTCTTCCATTTCAGCCGCTCCCATGCCCAGCGTTGTAAGCGCCGCCGTTCCTATCCGCAAGCCGGAAGTATACCAGGGACCGTTGGGATCAAAAGGCAGGCTGTTGCGGTTAAGCGTGATGTTGCACTCAAAAAGGGCGCTTTCAGCCTGACGCCCGGTCAAGCCAAGTGCGCGAACGTTAGCAAGGAACAGATGGTTATCCGTGCCGCCTGTTAGCACTTCAATGCCGTTTTTAATGCAGGCGGCGGCGAGCGCCTGGCAGTTTTCAACGATTTTTTTCGCATACGCCTGAAACTCAAGGCTGTCTGCTTCTTTAAATGCGACAGCTTTTGCGGCAATAACGTGCGGCAGGGGACCGCCCATGACAAGCGGGCAGCCTTTGTCCAGCGCTTCGGCAAACTCCTTCACCGCAAGCACAAGTCCCGCTCTCGGTCCCCGCAGCGTTTTGTGCGTGGTGGTGGTGACAACGTGGGCGTGCGCCACAGGATCGCAGGTACCTGAAAAAACCTTGCCAGCCACAAGCCCAGCAAAATGCGCCATGTCAACCATAAACACAGCTCCCACCGAATCGGCGATCTCACGCATACGCTTAAAGTCGATTTTGCGCGGATAAGCTGAATATCCTGACAGCAAAATCAGCGGCTTTACTTCTTCCGCCTGGCGCTGGATTTGATCATAATCCAACAGACCTGTTTCTTTGGAAACCGAATAGCTATACACATCGAACATTCGGGCAGAGACATTATATCGGTAACCGTGCGTAAGGTGGCCGCCTGAATAGTAATCAAGCCCCAGCAAGCGCTGGTTCCCCAAACGCCCTTTCAGTTCCTTCCATTGGGTGTCGCTTAACTGGTAAAGGTTTGTCCCGCCAATTTTGGCAAGTTCGGGGCTTTCGATTTTCGCCGACAAAATTGCCCAAAAAGCCATAAGGTTCGCATCCGCCCCACTGTGAGGCTGGACGTTGGCGTACTCCGCGCCAAAAAGCGCGCAAGCTTCCTTTGCAGCCAGCGATTCCACAGCATCGACGTTCTCGGTTCCCGCGTAAAACCTGCGGTAAGGGACACCTTCGGCGTATTTGTCCGTGAGCAGGTTTCCCATAGCGAACTGCGTGGCAAGCGAACAATAATTTTCGCTGGCGATGAGTTTGACGCGGTTTCGCTGGCTTTCCAGCTCCCCGATAATTGAGGCAACAACTTCCGGTGATGACTTGGCAATTTCCGAAAGATTGCAGAGATACGCCAAAAAGCCCACATCAAAAGCGGAGCCTTTGGCGGCAACATAAGAAGAAACTGGGTTGTTCATGATACTAACAGCATAACGATATTGGCAGCTTGTTGCAATACAGTGTATTTTGCTGTTTCAAGCGCTATTATTCATAAACTGAAGTTTCAGAACAACTGTATTACTGTTTGCCGTTGTTTTCACTATAATAGCAAAAATGGCAACTGTGACTGACTCCATTCCTCCTTATCTAAAAATCCTCAACGCCGAACAGCGCCAGGCCGTATTTCATACCGGAAAGCCGCTGTTGATCCTTGCAGGTGCAGGGTCAGGCAAAACCCGCGTTATCACCACCAAAATCGCGTGGCTCATACGCGAACAGGGAATAGATCCCCGCTCGATTTTAGCGGTGACGTTTACCAACAAAGCCGCGCGGGAAATGGCCGAACGGGCGCGACTTATCGACGGGCGGGCTGCCGATGCAATGCTTAGAACCTTCCATTCCTTTGGCGCGTGGTTTCTCAGGCGGAACGGAGCGGCGGGCGGAATGAAGTCTGATTTTGTCATTTATGACGATGATGACAGCCTAACGCTTTTGTCAACGATCATGGAAGGTGAGCCGCGTGCCGAAGTCAAATCTTTTGCCAATAGCATTGCCCGCGCAAAGGATTACTTTCTTTCGCCTGATGATCCTGCGCTTGACCTTATTGACAACCGCAAAAAGTTCCGGGGCGTTTACGCAAAATACGAGGAACGGCTTACTCAAATCGGCAATGTCGATTTTGGTGATCTTATAAAAAAACCTGTGGAGATTTTGAGAAATGTTCCCGAAGTCGCCCGGCGTTTTCGAGAGCGTTTTCGGGTGATAATGGTTGACGAATACCAGGATTCAAACGTTGCGCAGTCGGAACTTTTGAAGGCGCTTTACAGCCCCGGCGCATACATCTGTGTTGTCGGCGATGACGATCAATCCATTTACAGCTTTCGCGGGGCGGAAGTGAAAAACATCCTTGAGTTTCCCGATGTTTTTGAAAATGCCGACATCGTGCGGTTGGAGCGGAATTACCGTTCCACCGCCCCAATTTTGCGGGCGGCAACATCGGTGGTGGATCGCAATTCCGGCAGGCTTGGGAAAACCTTAAAGGCAGATCGCGGGGAAGGCAAAATACCCGTGCTTGCATTTCTGCCCGACCAGGATGAGGAAACTGAATTTTGCGCGGAACTTATCGGAAAAAGCGGGAAGGATGTTCCGTTTTCGGACTGGGCAATAGTTTACCGAACCAATGCCCAATCGCTGGGTTTTGAAACGGAGTTATTGCGGCGGAAAATTCCGTATCGTGTGGTGGGTTCGCTTAAGTTTTATGAGCGGGAGGAAGTGAAGGACACGCTGGCGCTTCTTTCGTTTCTTGTGAATCCGCGCGATGAGATCGCATTTCGCCGAATGGTAAACAAACCGGCAAGGGGCGTAGGACCTGCCACAGTAGGGCGCATCGTGGAAGAGGCGATGCGGCGGGGTGCGGGCGCGGATTTTATGGATTTTAACGAAAACCATGCCGGAAACCTAACGCTTGCATCACAGCGCCTGATGCCTGAACTTCCCACCAAAGCCCGCACGGGAATCGGCGCTTTCCTTAAGGCCATTGAAACAGGCCGCGCGGAGTTGAAAAATGAGGCGCTTGAAGAGGATATTAGTGAAGGCGGCTCCGGCGCTCCCGCCGAAAATCCCCTTGCGGCAAAACAGGCGGCAAAGCGCAAAAAACCCGGTGAAAGCCTTGCCGCCGGCGAAGGGCTTTCTGCCTGCGTGGTAACTCTTATCGAGGAAAGCGGCATTGCCGAGTATCACCTGTCCACTGACGAAATCGGCGGCAGCCAGCGGCTTGACAACCTGCAGGAAGTTGCCAACGCCGCAAGCCTGTACGCCCCCACACAAGCCGGTCTTTTGGAGTTTCTTGAGCACATAGAGCTTGACCGCTCCATGGAAGAAAATTCAAACGCCCATGACGCAAAAAACTCTGTCACGCTCATAACCCTGCACAATACCAAAGGACTGGAATTCCGCCGCGTCATTATGACGGGCATCGAGCAGGGGATTTTCCCCAGAGACGACAAAAAAGCCGAAGCGCTTGAGGAGGAACGGCGGCTTTTTTACGTGGGCGCAACCCGTGCAATGGACGAGCTTTATCTTACGTCCTGCGTGTTCAGGCGTATGTACGGCAGGGCTTCGCCGATGGAGCCGTCAATTTTTCTAAGGGAAATTGACCGCAAAAGCGTGCGGATTATCGGCGCGGCTCCGTACGGCTTTAATGGCGGGGCGCATGGGAACGGGGCGCACGGCGAGACGCACCGCAGAGGCGGCTTTTCCCAAACAGGCCGCTCTCCGCAAAGGGGCGATACGTCCTCCGACGGGCGCTGGTCGCTGGGCGATAAAGTGTACCACGATGATCAAGGATACGGCTATGTCCAGCACATCCGCGAAAGCGACGATGGTCCTATAGTCAAAGTTGTCTTTGAAACAGGACACGAAACCCGCTTTTTAAGCCTGCACCAAAGTTCGCGCTTTACTAAAATACGGGAGGACTGAATTGGCTTATTCTGATTTTAAGGCGGCTTCTTTATTGCGGCTATTGCCCGCCGTACTTAGGGCGCGCGATTTTCACCTGTACCTTGAAGGCGGGAAACGGCTTGTCGATCTCTGGCGCTGGGGCGGGCGAGCGATTCTGGGGCACAAACCGCCGAAGGTTTTGCTGGAACTCAAAAATGCCGCCGAACGCGGACTTTTTTGCCCCTTGCCTCATCCTATGGAACGGCGTTTTTTCAAAGCCCTGCGCGGCTTTTTCCCCGATCGCGCCTTTCGCCTTTACTTAAACGAAAACTCCCTGTATCAAGCATTAGCGAGTGCCGGCTTTTCCTCACCGCCGCACGACCCTGCTTTTCCAAGCCGGAATGGCGCGCGCGCAAACGGCGAAATGACGCAGGTTTCCATCTGGCGGCCTTTTCTTGACAACGTTCTTGAAGCGCCCGGTTTTCAGCAGCCGCCTGCCGGCATCCTTGTGCCTGTCCTGCCCTTTGCGTTTGCGCCAGCGGTGCTGGTTTTGCCGCAAAGTATGGAGAACACTTTCCCGCCGGGCGAACTCATCCCGCCCGCGGTACTGGCTCCGGCAGCGCGATCACTTTTCAATCTTGCCGCCGCGCTGAAAACCTTCAATGGGGACCAGGAAAATCACGAAGAAAACCAGGAAAACCGCGAAAACCGCCTGCAGCAGATGTACCCGAAAGTGCGAAGAGCGCTTGCCAAAAGCATTTGGCGCAGGCGTTCAATTTACCTCACGGTACAGCCAAATATGAATGACGATGAGTACACGGTGCTTTTCAAGCGGTTTTTTGAAGACGGTTTTCTCATTCCGCCATCACCGTCCGAACCGGCTGTGCTTCCGCTGGCGATGTCCGCAGGCGAGGAGGCGAAGCTGGCGGGCTTGCTTTAGGGGACAGAGATTTTTGCACACCTGATGGCGGTTTTGGAACAGTTTCTGCGCGTAATGCAACCATTTTAAGTGAGCTGTGTCGTATATGTCGGGCGGGATAGACGGTCAGTCAAATAAAGGCTATCATCGGAGTCAAAATTAATCTTTTCAGGAGGTTATTCTCTGATGGAGCAAATGACAGCCCACGCCGCCCAGGTTATCGTTTCAATAATTCCCATTGTCGGGATCGTTATGGGTTCGGTGGTAGTGTTTTTCTACCTCCTGTGGAACCACAAACGCAGAACGCTGTTAATCAAAGCGGGACACTACAAACGCCCGGAATTTGATTTGCTTTCGTTCAGCCTGCTTGCGGGGCTTTTGCTGACGGCAGTTGGGCTCGCGCTGACTGTGTTTTTGGCGATAATTATACGGGTGAATTTTGGTCTTTTAGGCGGGATTATTCCACTGGCGGTTGGTGTTGGATTGTTGGCTTATTACAGGATTAGGCGCAACGACAGGCTTCCATGACCGCCATCTTTCAAGGGGATGATGAGGATCGTGTAATTGCCGATCAGGTTGTCTCGGGTCAGAAAGAGTTGTTCCGTTTGCTTGTAAAGCGGCATGAACAGGCAGTTTACGGAATGGGGATGAGTTTTTTTCGCAATGCGGAGGAGGCTCAAGATTTTACGCAGGAAGTTTTCCTTAAGACGTACCGCAATTTGCGGCATTTTGAGGGGCGTTCCCGTTTTTCTACGTGGCTGTACAAAATCGCCTATAACACAGCGATTAACAGCATTTCCAGGAAACGGGATTACAGCAGTCCTGTGGATGAGGAAATTGTTCCCGATAACGACACGCCTGAGCGGGAACTTTTGCGGGGCATTGCTCAAAATGCAGTGCGGGAAGCGATTGCGGATTTGCCTGAGCGGTTCAGGGTTTGCGTTGATCTCTTTTTTTTCTATGACCGTTCGTATCAGGAGATTGAAATGATCACCGGTTATCCGGTGAACACGATAAAATCTCATGTGTTTAGGGCAAAAAAAATCTTGCGGGAAAAGCTCGCGGGTTTTGCCGGTTATTCCGGGCTTGGCAGAGGAGTCTAATGATGAAAAACTTCGTTTTTTTTGACTGTAAGACAGTCATGGATACGGTCTGTGAATCGGAAAGGGAGAGCTTTTTGCCCGTGCTGGTTCAG
>JAIRQD010000058.1:0-10634 GCA_031256655.1 Treponema sp. | reverse complement strand
AAAGCGGTTCTGCCACGGAGACAGAGGTAAAGACGCCGCTTGGCTTTGAAGATGCTTTGGCGTATTGGAAATCGCTGACAAGCCGATACGAGCGGCCTGTTGGTTTTGTACTTCATCAGGAGCCCCTTGAAAACAGGGGCTTTCATGATTATCTTCGATGCAAGCCTGATTTTGCCGCATTAGCGGTGGGTCCGGAGGGAGGTTTTTCTCCCGATGAGATTACTTTGTTTGTGTCGGCGGGATTCAAGCCCCTGCTTATGGGCAATACTGTTTTGCGCGTTGATACTGCCGCTGCCTACGCAACCGCGGCCTTGCGAATAATACTGTTGGAGAGCGAATCGTGGATGCCCACAGGATAATTTTCCTAAAAGTCCCCATAGACATAGTTCCGCCGGAGGAACTTCCCGACATTGTTTCCCGCCTTTTGACAGCCGCGGATAATGCCGATAAAGATTCGTCGAGAAAGGGGCAGAATATCGTGCTTCTGTCGCTTTGGGATTTGCTGCGTGCACGGAGAAATGGCGCGTACCGCGATTATATTTTTTCCGCCGCCCTTGTACTTCCCATCTCCAAAAGTATAGTTTCCGGCGTCAAGTTTTTGACGGGCAAAAAGGTTTATCGGTATATGCCTTTTCACTTTGTCATTAGCCTTCTTTCGATTCTTGAAAAGAAAGAAAACTCGGTTTACCTTTTGGGCGGCAAAACTCGCGTGCTTAAAAAGACAGAACGTAACATTAACACAACCTTTCCGCGCCTAAAAATCGTGGGTCGCCACGAAGGGCGTATGCGTAAGCGGGAAGCGCCCGCCGTCATAGAAGCCATCCGCAAAGCCGCCCCGTCCCTGCTTTTGGCGGGCAGGGGCATACGCGGCAAAGAGCTGTGGATTCCGCGAAATTCCTCGCGTATAAACACGGGACTTCGCCTATGGTGCAGCGACCTTTTTGATGTGTTTGCCGACAAAAAGCGCCGCCCTTCAGACGCTATTTTTGATAAAGGGCTTGAAAGCATCGTTTTTTGTATGCGAAACCCTTTCCGCCTCTTTAGGGTCTTCCCGTATTTCCGCTACAAGTTATTGCTGTTGGTTTACAAAATTTTTGCGCAATAATATAGAGTTGTTTTGAACAAGCCAATTCCTGTTATGCGTGTGCTGCGGCTGTTTCCGTTTCAAACGGAAATGTAAACTTAAACGTCAAGCCTGAATCAGAAGAGTTTACCACAATTGCCCCGTGGTTTTCCTTCACTATTTTTTTCACCAAACTGAGCCCGACACCGCGACCTGCAACCGAAGTGATTTCATCACTTGTTGAAAATTCAGGTGAGAAAATGGCGGCAAGTAATTTATTTTTTGCCACTTCTTCTTTTGCTTCAGGATATATCTTGTGATATTTTTCTTTAATCGATTCCCAATTTAAGCCGCTTCCGTCATCAGAAAAATTAAGCTCGGCGTTGCCGTCAATTCTCTTTACCGTAAAACTCAAAACGCCGCGGGAATCTTTTTGCTTGCGCCTGCGTTCTTCGGCAGGTTCAATCCCGTGGAAAATTGAGTTGCGAATGCATTGGAATAAAATATCTTTTATAGGCTTGCGCAAATCTGACTCAAGAACTTCCCTGTCCAATTGCCCGGCCTTAATCTCAACTTCTTTATGAGTTTCCGCGGCAATTTTCTCAACAGCAATTTTCAGTGAGTTAATCAAAACATCCTCGACTTTGCGGGAAGCTTTATATGCTTCGACTTTTTTGATTATCTCTAAAAAGCCGTCTTTGATCTGCAAAATTACTTCCAGTTTTGTGGTCAAAACAAGAATATCGGTGTTCGCAATTGAATCATAGTGCAATACAGCCTTTATTTCTTCTTCAAGTTCATGCAGTTTTGTCCCAAAGGTTTCAAGACCCAAAACAACCGCGTTTGATTTTATGGCGTGGATGTTCTGAAAAAACCTGGTAACAACTTCGCGCTCATCAAGCGTATTGTCTTTTAATGTTTCATTTATGATATTGAAGTTGGCATCGGTGTCATCAATGAAGTCCTGGAAAACAACAGGGTCAATCTTAAGCAAATCAACCATGTTCTTGACTTCCTGTTCCCGAATATCCTTCTGCGCCTGCATTTCCTTTTCAAATTCTTTTTCCAGTGTAATGTCTTTTAACACCCCAATGATCATAGGCTGGCGACCTGAATCTTCTATAAGGTGAAATGTGCTGCTTAAAATTTTTACACCGCCGTCAATCTTATATTCAAATTCCGAAATTGGATTTGCCTCTTTTAAAAGGGCAGCATCTTTTGTCTTGTCAGAAATCATTCTGAAATATTTCTGCAAAACCTGAAGCTGCTTTACGTTAAGCGATCCTGAAAGAATATCCAAAAAGTTTTTTCCGGTAAGATCGGTGTCATACCATGAAAGGATTTTAATAAGGGCTTTGGTAAAACCGCCGCTTTGTATTTTAAGTTCCGAATCAAAAAGCACTATTCCGTCATCAATGTTGTCTCCCATTGTGTTGTAAAGGTCCCTTTCATACGTAACCTGGTTAAGAAGGTTAACGCGCTCCTCGTTTCTGCGTATGTTTGTATACGAATGGAGAAAGCCCGTGAACATAGTAAAAGAATATACAACCAGCATTCTTAGACCGATATTTGTAGTCGGGGTATGCTCAACAAAGCCTGGCAAGAAGATTACGAGGGCAAAAATAATAAAAACAATGGTAGAAGCTATGAGAGCCACTTTCATGCTTAAAAGAATGAACGCAATGATTGGAAAGAAGGAAACCAGTGATGCCTGCCAAAGATCGGTGTCGTCAAAGGTGTGGGCAATGAGTGAATAAATACCCAGAGCAATTACCGCGACAATGGATGGAATGATCAAAGGGATCCTTGAGCGTATCATGATGAGCCCAATAGCGAGTAGAGATGCCAGGAAAAAGTCGTTCATTGCTGTTTGCCCGTCAAGCGGCAATGTTACAAAACCAAAAATCGCTAAGGGGACGACACCGATAGCAAAAAGCATAAACAACAGTATATAGTCTACCCGCTGGTAGCCTTCGAGACCTTCATAACGCTTCCCAAGTACCAGCGTAAATATGTTTTTCTTTTTTGGATTCTCCATACCGGAAGCCTAACCTAGAATTTTGGCAAGTTTTTCTTTAAAAACCTTGTCACGGATTGGTTTTATTATGTAATCCGTGGCTCCGCTGTCCAAAGCTTCAATCACATTGTACTTTGCGGATTCTGACGTTACCATAATAACAGGGATATCTTTGTAGTCAGGCATTGCGCGTATTTTTCTCAAGAACTCCATGCCGTCCATTTTCGGCATATTCCAATCCAGAAAAACCAAGGTAACCTGATTGCTTTCCAGTAATTGGAAAGCCTGTTCCCCGTCCGCAGCTTCCAGATAGTGGCAAGGAATTTTCAGTGTTTCAAACGTATTTTTCACGATGCTCCGCATGATACGGCTGTCATCCACCACGAGAACTGTTTTCATATATCTCACACTCCTTGAGAAATTTTTGATCGCAAATTAGACCTTCTGCTCAAAAGAGCAAAATGCCAGAAAATGCTTGAAAAACCCCTCCGACATGGTACTCTGCAATATATTAACAAAAATGTCAAGTGCTTGTGATTCTTCGCATAGGAAGTCTGTCAGAATGTGCCTATATGCCGGAGAGCGAAAAATCAGTTAAAATATAACGTAAGGAAGATTTCTACCGATAGTTGACAATCCCAACATTTCGTTGTAAAACTTACAGATTGTGCATAACCACTTTTTATGCATAAAAAAACAAAGGGGACTATTTATGGCATATCACATTGAGTTGATTTTCAGAACCATACAACCTATTGTATGGGGACCGCCAAGCTGGGTCATTCTGCTGGGCGTTGGTCTTGTTCTTTCCATCAGGACAGGTTTCTTACAAGTCACAAAGTTTGGTCATTACTGGGACAGAACCATACTTGAAATGTTCAGAAAACCTGAAAACAGAAAAAACAAATCATCAGGAAAGGGAGACATCACACCTTGGCAGGCTATCAACACCGCGTTCTGCGCGACTATGGGCGTTGGTACACTTGCCGGTACGGCCACGGCTATCGGCTTCGGCGGCCCGGGCGCGGTGTTTTGGATGTGGGTTGTTGGTTTCTTCGGCATCGCAACCAAATTTTCTGAAGTTACCCTTGCGGTACATTACCGCGGGTTTAACAAAAAAGGCGAAGTTCTTTCAGGACCCTTTGCCTACATGGAAAGAGGTATCGGTTTTAAACCGCTTGCCAAGTTCTTTGCCGTAGCGGGTGCTATCGCCGCTTTTGGTATAGGCAACATGGTTCAGTCAAACTCCGCCGCATTTGCGCTTGAGTTTCAGTGGGGGCTTCCCCGCCTTTGGGTAGGTATCGTCGCGGCTGTTTTGATCGGACTTGTCGTTATTGGCGGGCTTAAGCGCATCGCAAAGGTTGTTGAGAAACTTATCCCTGCCCTTGCAATGACATCGATTGTAGCTTCCATCATCATCATACTGTCAAACGCTTTTAACGTACCGCATGCGTTTAGTCTTATTTTCCGCGGCGCTTTCTCAAGCGAAGGTTTGGTTGGCGGCGTTTTGGGTGTAAGCATTATGTACGCTATACGGTTTGGTTTGATGCGCGGTATTTTCTCAAACGAAGCCGGTCTTGGTTCCGCGCCCATCGCTTACGCTGCGGCTAAAACAGACCATCCCACCAAACAGGGGCTTTGGGGGGCTATTGAAGTATTCATGGATACGCACGTAATGTGTACGCTGATCGCGCTTGTTATCCTTGTAACAGTTCCGCTGGAAATCATCGCGCCGGGAACCGCTCCTGGTATGACAGGATCTCCGCTCATTATCTATGCGTTCTCAAACTCATTATTCGGCCCCGTATTTGGCGGCGGACTTATGACGGTTCTTATAGCCATGTTCGGCTTTACAACAGTAATTGGCTGGGCGTTCTATGGTGAAAAATGCTTTGAGTACCTGTTCGGCTTAAAGCCGATCATGGGTTACCGTGTGGCAATGCTTCCCATTTGCGTATTTGGCGCAACCGGCGGTGTCGCGGCAATTTGGGCAATTGCGGACACCTTGAACGCTTTCATGGTTCTCCCCAATATTATCGCGCTCCTTTTGCTTTCAGGGACAGTGAAAAAGTTAATGGTCGATTACTTCAAGAATCCTGACCAGATTGACTATTCTTTTGAGAAAATATCACCTGAAAGCAAGTAAAAAAACTTAACAAACAACATTAACCAATCCGGTGTAGTGCAAACTGCACCGGATTTTTTGCCTCCTATTTCACCAAAACCCGCTTATCGCCGCTCCTTTGCGTAAGACCTTGTGAATCCAGAAACTCAAGCATGGGCATGGTGTATTTTCTGCTTGCGCCGATAGAGTCGCGCAAAGAGGCAACGGTAATATCCTCTTGCATACCGGCAAGAACCTCAAGCAGTTTATCGCGCATCGGGCGGGAAAAGAAAAAACCGCCGTCTATAACACGCAGATCTTCCTGTTCCCGCAAATAAGCCGTCGCCCGCTTTATGTCTGCGGCGCTCACACCCAGTTTCGCTTCAAGTTCTCCCTGGGTTAATAGGTTAAAGCCCGCACCGGTTATGGCATCTCTGACGCGGGTTATGAGCGCCATAAACTTGTCGTCCGGAGCGTGGCGGAAATCTGTCGCGCAATAGCAGGTTTTTCCCTGTATGCTTACCTGAACAATGCTCTTTTTTTCCGCCATCAAAGTGATGAGGTCTTTGAAATCTCCCGCCGGTATTTTTCCGGTGTTTTTAACCGCGCTCAACGATGCGTACAATTTTTCCGCATCCAGCCCCGCCAGTTCCGGGTGTTCTGTGTGGAACTTTTTCAGTATGCGCTGCGCCGCCTGCACTATCGCGCCAAATGCTCCACTGAAGCCCGCCGCCGATCCTGTGGAGAGAGGTTCCCCTCCGGCAATGAAATAACGGGATTTCCCGAATTCCATGATTTTATGCAAGGCCGCCGCAGCGAGCAATTCCTCAAGACTTTTGGCAAAGCCTGATTTGTCCATTTGCGACAATTCAAACAAATCGGCGGAGCTTATAATTCCCCTGTCGTGTATCAGCGCCGCAAGAAACTCAACAGGGCTTAAAGACGAGGCGGCAAGGGCTGTAAGAGCTTGGGCTTTGGTACTGCGCTCGGTTTTGTTCCGCACAAGAGAAGCGTTCGGGAGCATGATCCGCCCGCCGCCGATTGTTATTAGCGGGCTGTACAGGCGTATCACAAAACGCTGTCCGCAGGCAACGGTGATTTTCGATAAGGGCAAAATCTGAACGGGGCCGCCGCTTCCCGGAGGGTAAACGCGCTTTTGCTCATCGCTGTTCAGGTTCAAAAGCGAGATGCGCGCGACCACGTCCACCGTTCCCGCGTGAAGCCTGACCCGTTGCCAGTGAGCCACGCCTTCGCGGGCGGAAGGCAATACGTCAAGGTACGCGCTTATGCAGTCAGTGGGGATGAACGCGCCTTTTGCGCACACCGTATCCCCTCGCTCCATCTCATCCTGGGAAATGCCTGAAAGGTTAATGGCAACCCGCTGACCACTCTGTGCAGTGGGAGCTTTCGTTCCGTGCGTTTGAAGCGATCTCACCCTCCCAACAGCGCCTGATGGCATAATTTCAACCTCATCCCCTTCGGTGACTGTCCCCTGACTGACCGTTCCTGTAACAACGCTTCCAAAGCCCTTTTTGCTGAAAACCCTGTCTATGGGAAGAAAGAACGCGCCAAAGCCTTTCCGCGGGGAAATGTTGTCTATCAAGGTCCCTATTTCCGCCAAAATTTCCTGAATGCCCTCGCCGTTTATCGACGAAACAGGAATAATTGCCGCGCCGGAAAGGCAAGTCCCCTGGACAAGCTCTGCAACTTCTGCGGTCGCGATTTCAAGCGTTTCTGCATCCACCAAATCCTTTTTGGTTAAAGCCACAAGCCCGCATCTGACACCGAGCAGATTCAGAATATCAAGGTGCTCTTTGGTCTGGGGCATAACTCCCTCGGTTGCGGCAATTACCAGCATCGCCGCGTCCATGCCGGAAGCGCCCGCCGCCATCTGCCTGATAAAACGCTCGTGCCCGGGAACGTCAACTATGCTCACGATTTTCCCGTTCGGCAGATGAAGGGGCGCAAAGCCCAGCTCTATCGTTATGCCGCGGCGCTTTTCTTCTTCAAGGCGATCGCAGTCAACGCCGGTTAGAGCTCTCACCAGCGAAGTCTTGCCGTGGTCGATGTGTCCGGCTGTCCCAAGTGTAAACGGATATTCCATTACGCACCTGCCTTGCCGAGTGCGGCGGAAGCGGAAAGTGCGGCGGCGAATGCCTCGGCGATTTTCTGCTCATCGCCTGCAAGCAAAGTTCGGACGTGAAGAACGACTTGCCCGTCTTGAATGCCGGGAATTACCGGAACTGCGCCTGTCCGCAGCGATGCGGCAAGGATTTCAGGTTTTATAGAAGCCGAACGTATCGCCGCGCCAAAACCGTGAAGAATGTCGGTGGGGAAGGCACCGCCGCCTATAGCGTCTTCGGTCTGTACGGTCGTAACGGCAACGTCATCCGCTCCAATATTGCGAGCCTTCTGCTCCAGCGCGCGGCAAAGACGCTGGGCTTTTTTTCGCAATGCGCCCGTTTCAGCTTCTATCATATTGATCACAGGAATCTCTCTTTGCCTCTCGGTAATGTACATACGCAAAGTCGCCTCGAAGGCGGCAAGCGTCATTTTATCAACACGCAACGCGCGCAACAACTGGTGCGAGCGCATTTTGTCGATGATGGCTTTTGACCCGGCAGCCACACCGATTTGCGGGCCGCCAAGCAGCTTGTCACCTGAAAACGTTACAAGTCCGGCTCCCGCCTGCAAACAATCGCGGACGGAGTGTTCCATGTGGGCGAAAGGGATGCCCAGCGAGCACAAAAGCCCGCTGCCGAGGTCTTCCATGAACACAAGCCCGTGCAAAGAAGCAAGTTCGGCTAATTCCTCACGGCTTGCGGCGGCGGTAAAACCTTGTATCCGGTAATTTGAAGGGTGAACTTTGAGCAAAACGGCGGTTTTTTCAGTGATTGCCTTGCTATAATCGGAAATTCGACTCGAATTTGTGCAGCCGACCGCCACCATCGCCGCGCCTGAAAAAGAAAGTATGTCAGGAATCCTAAAAGAATCCCCGATTTCCACCAATTCGCCGTTGGAAACGATGACTTCCCGCCCGGAAGCGGCAGCCGTTAGCGCCAAAAGCACAGCGGCGGCGTTGTTATTCACTACAAGCGCGGCTTCCGCACCGGTTATGTGGCAAATAAGCCACTCAATGTGCGAATTTCGTCCGCCGCGCGCGCCTGATTCCTTTGAATATTCAAGTGTGCTGTATGACGCAGCAATGTTTTGCACCGCCTTCATAGCATCTTCGGCAAGAGGGGCGCGCCCAAGGTTTGTGTGAATGATAACGCCTGTGGCATTAACAACGCTCTCCAAACTGCTTGAAGATTTTTTTTCAAGCAGGGCTATTGCGCGGTTTGCCGTTATGCCTGAAATCGCATTTTTGGCATCACCGCCTGAAATTGCAAGTTTTCCGGAAGAGATTTCCTCCCGGATTTCTGAAAGCGTTTGTGAAACTATTTTTTTCACATATTCGCGCCCAACCAAAGCGGAAAACGTCCCCGCCCAGGGTAAGCTTAAAAGCTCATCCATTGCCGGAATGGAGCGCATCAAAGTGTTTAAATCAGACATGATTGGTATTGTATTACGCTCTCGGCATTCTGTCAAAGCGCAAAGCACTATTTACGGCAAATATATTCTTGGAACCCGTTTGTTGATTCCGCAGGTTATTTCGTAGGGGATGGTTCCTGTTTTTTTTGCAATACCGGCGGCTGTTATAAAATCCGGGCCGAAGATCGTTACTTCATCCCAGCGCTCTGCGTCAGGCTCTCTGCCCAAATCAACCATGCACTGATCCATGCAAATTCTTCCCGCAATTGGATACGTTTTGCCCCGAATAAGCACTTGATGGTCGTTTGAAAGCCGCCGCGGAAGCCCATCGCCGTATCCTGCAGGAATTACCCCGATAAACGTATCTTCAGCGGCGACCCATGTCCGCCCGTAAGAAACCGCTTCGCCTTTTTTTACCTTTTTGATCACGGCAAGCTTACTTTGCAGTTCCATCACAGGCTTGACCGAAAGTTCGGCGCTGTTTTTGCCGCCGCCATTTATGGTGCCGCCATAAATGGTGAACTCATCCGGCAAATAGCCGTAAATAAAAATACCCGGGCGAACCATGTCAAAATAAGCATCAGGATGAAACAAAAAAGCTCCTGAATTTGCGGCATGAACAATGCCCGGATCAACTCCGGCTTTTTTTATGTTTTCCACAGCGCCGCAAAAAACTCTAAGCTGCTCTTTTGTGTAGGCAATATCGCTTGGGTCAAGAGAATCAGAAACCGAAAGGTGAGTTGCCACTCCGCCCAAGCAAAGCCAACGGCTTTCAGCAATTTGCACCGCCAAAAGGTGAGCGTCCTCCGCACGGCAGCCAAGCCGCCCGAGCCCCGAGTCAACTTTCAAATGCACCGTAAGCTGTTTGTTCAGGTGTTTTGCGGCAACGGCAGCTTCTTCAATAAACGCCGCATCAGAAACCATTGGCACAAGTTCTTGAGAGACCGCGCTTGGCAACTCCTCAGGCATGATTTGTGAAAGAAGCAAAATGGGCGCGGCAATCCCCGCATCGCGCAGTTCGCTTGCCTCATCAGTGTCCGCAACAGCCAAAACGTCAGCGCCGGCTTCAAGTACGATACGCGAAACAGCAAGCGCGCCATGCCCGTACGCATCAGCCTTCACCGGAACGCATATTTTCCGGTTTTCTCCGGCTCTTTTTCGCGCTTCTTGCACATTTTCTAAAAGATTTTTTGTATGTATTATTGCTTGAGTCGCGCGCATCGGCTATAATAGCTCAATGAATGTGTTTTGTGAAGAAGCCCGATGAAAAGAACGATTATTTTTTCAGCTATTGCGCTTTTGCTGATTAATTCGTGCGCAAGCAATGCTGATTTTGAATTTTACGCGACTCAAGAACCGCTTCCGCCTCTGGAAATATCACGCCCGTTTGAAGTTATTGATTTTATGCACCGGGACGAAGGGCGGGAAATGCCTGAATGGGTTATCAGTTGGTTTGAAGGGGGCGAGGCTGCAATTGAGAAAACCGATTCTCTCACCGGTAATCATGTTTTTGTAAGCCGGCTTCATGGGACTAACTTTAACGCGTTAAACCAATGGGTGCAATGGTTTGATGCCGAACTGGATTTTCCGCGTCTTGCCGCCGCCCGCATTGAAGCGCGTTTTTTATCGGGTGTTTCCCATCCTGACGTTGTTTTCGGCGACTTTTTTATCGCGCTGATACGCGGTGCCTCGAATGCTCATTGGTTTGGAGCTGTTGTGCAAGATTACTTTTGGATACACCGCCAGTTTTCTCCTCCGGAAGATGAGTTTTTTATCGGCGCTGAAAATTTCGGCTTTGTCGAAGAGGACTGGGAGTTTCTCATCCTTGTTACAATTGACCGGGAAATCTTTGCGGATCAACTTTATGAAGTTTTCCGCAATGTAAGACCAAACCCCCAACCCAACAGACAGCAAAT
>JAIRQD010000108.1:0-4867 GCA_031256655.1 Treponema sp. | reverse complement strand
AAAGTAACTACGTCAAGAGCCGTCTCGGGAAGGCGCCATCTACCGCTTGTTTTCAAGCGGTAAGATGGCCTTTTTTATAGTTTTCGTCGGGAAATGTTTTTGAGGCATTATGAATCGGAATATATTATGGCTAATGGATTTCATACAGGTTTAATTAATTTATTCGTGTTCGGCGTGCACAATTTACCATGTTACCATTTCCTCGCCGCGCTCATCCAATACGATGAGGGATGATAATTTCAAATATAGATTTAAGGCGCTGTCAGCGGCCAACGTTCCTGTTGCTTCAACCCAGGAACCATATTCAGGAAGGCTGCGTTTTTCAGACCACTTTACTTCAAAGCCAATAAAGCCGCCGCAGCAATGGTCTCCAACAACGCGTTTGACAAAATAACGGAAAGACGCGTAATACGGCCATCCCCACCACTTCTTCAAAAAAACCCCTTCAAGCTGTATTGTTCTTCCAAGATAATCAATGGCGTTAATGTATATGTGCGATAAGTGCGCCGCAAACAACCTTTCTTCTATCCTGACTATGCTACAAGTATCTCTGGCACAGCCGGTCGTGAAAGAAAGTGATAGCGCCGCAATGAAAACGGCGGCAAAAAAGCTTAAGTTTTGCGGTTTTGCTTTTCCTGAAAACTTATCACCAATCAAAGTAAACAAAGCCGTCACCCCGATCTTCCATCTCGATGAGGGATATAGCTCTCACTACCAGAAAGCCATCGTATTCTTCCAGCACTCCGGTTACTTCTACCCATGCATGATTGGGCGGTAATGGGAAAAAGTAATCGGAGAAGATTATATCAAAACCTATTGGCACTTCGCCGCAGCAACTCAATGTATACCTCATCACAACATTGTAATAATTGCCGGTCGGCGGCCAATAGATTGTGCGGAAAATACCTTCATATTGTATTGTCCTGCCCAAATGCTGTTGTCTGTTCAGGAATATGTCGTGCATTTGGAGGACAAAAAAACGGTCGCCAATTACAATAATGCCATCGTCCGATCTGTTTCCGCAGGCGCCCAAAATCACGGCAAGCGCCAATACTCCGGCTATTTTCTTCATACACGTACCCCTCCACGTTTTATAATTGCTAAGACGCTAAAAACCGCGAACACCACAAGGTTAACCCCTACAACGCTGGCTCCCGGCGGCAGGTCAAGCCCAAACGAAAAAAGCATACCAATAAAAAAGCACACTACGCCAACAACCGCTGCCGTAATTACCACAGACAGAAAACGTTTGCAAAGGCGCATGGCGGTGAGCGCGGGGAAGATTGTCAGGCTTGCGATTAACAGCGCGCCCATCATGCGCATACCAAGCACCACGGTAATGGCAGTTAAGATGGCAAGAAGACTTTTGTAAACTTCCACCTTCGTTCCCGTTGCTCTGGCGAAGTCTTCGTCATAGGTTACGGCAAACAACTGCTTATAGAATAACACAAACAAACCCAATACAACAACGCTCAACACCACGCTTATGTACATATCCGCCCGCGCCATAGCAAAAATGCTTCCGAACATGACATTGCAGATGTGCAGGGTAAGTCCTGTAGTCATTGACACCACGATTACCCCAATGGCAAGGCTGCTTGTTGAAACAAGAGCCACGGCGCTATCTCCCCTGATTTTATTGTTTTCGTTCAGGCGGAGCAGCAGGAACGCCGCCGCAACCACAACAGGCATGGAGAGACTTAACGGGGCAAGGTCGAAAACTCCCGCTATAGCCATTGCCGCAAAACCGACGTGGCTTAAGCCCGTGCCTATCATCGCGTAACGTTTGAGTACAAGGTTCACACCCAGAAGGGCGGCGCAAAGGGAAACCAAAAGCCCAACCACAATTGCCCGCACCATAAAAGTAAATGAAAATATTTCAACGAGCATTTGAATCATGAAAGCCTCCCTTTCAAAAACTGCCTTCCTTCCTCGGTCTGTTTGTAATCCGCCGTGGATCCGAAAAAGACCTGGCGGTTCTGTAGATGCAGAATGTGGCTTGCGTATTCCACCGCCGCGTGTATGTCGTGGGAAATCATGATCACCGTAATACCCTCTTGCGAAAGGGATTGAATGGTTTTGTAAAGTTCCGTTGTAACAAGCGGGTCAAGACCTGCCACAGGCTCGTCCAAAAGCAGCGCCTTTTCTGTGGCGCACAAGGCGCGTCCCAAAAGCGTCCTTTGCTGCTGTCCGCCTGAAAGCTCCCTGAAACTCTTTTTTGCAATGGATGAAATCCCTAGCTTTTCCATATTGGCAACGGCTATCTGCCTATCCCGTTTTGAATAAAACGGCATAATGCCGCGGCTGCCAAGCCGTCCTGACAATACAACCTCGTAGACATTGGCGGGGAAATCCTTTTGGGCAGGTGTTTGCTGGGGGAGGTATCCTATCTGGGTTGGCTTAAACCCTTCCCCGGTTGTTATACTTCCTGTCTTGGGGCGGGTTAGTCCCAAAAGCCCCTTCATCAAAGTGGTCTTGCCGGAGCCGTTTTCCCCAACAATACAAAGATAGTCACTTGAGTTCACTTCAAAGCTTAAACCCTCAACAACCGTCTTTCCGTCATAGGCAAATGCCGCGTCCCGGCAGGAAATAAGCGCCATCAGTTTAACGCCTCCCGCAGCGTTTGGACATTGCGCCGCATTAAATCAAGATATGTCACCCCTGCCGCAAACTCCGCATGGCTCACGTTGTGTAGTGAGTGAAGTTCCAAAAGACGCGCACCTGTGGCCTCGGCTATGACGTTAGCAATGAGCCGGTTGGAAAACTCTATGTGAAAGACAACTGGAATGTTTTCCCTGCGGACAGTCTCGATGAGCAGGGCAATGGTTGCGGGGCTTGCCTGGGTTTCGGCAGAACATCCGGCAAAGGCGGCAAAGTAAGTTAAGCCGTAAGTGTCGGTCAAATAGCGGAAAGGGAACCTGTCGCCAAAAACAACGGTGGTTCTTGCCGCGTTTGCGACAACATCGGCAAAGGCTCTGTCCAGTTCTTCCAGCTCCGCTATGAAGGCAGCGGCGTTCGCGCGGAAATAGTAGGCGTTATCCGGATCAAGAGCGGAAAGTGTTTCAGTAAGCGAGCGCACAATCACGATAGCGTTCCGGGGACAAGTCCACACGTGCTCATCATAGTGCGGCTCATGGTTGTGGTGGTGCGCATGATGATCGTGACCGTGTCCGTGGTGATGCTCGTGTCCATGATGGTGAGTGTGCCCGTGATCATGATGCCCGTGCGCGTGATGGTGATCGTGGTGATGGATATGCTCCGCCATCACCGCATCCACCAAATCAAGGAGGGCAACAACGCTCATATCTTCCCTGCCCAGCGATGCCAGAATGGGTTCAACCCACACATCGCCATGACCGCCCACGTAAATGAGCAAGTCAGCGCTGTTTATGGTGATAATGTCTCTGGGCGTGGGCTCAAAGCCGTGGCTTTCCGCTCCGGGAGAAAGCAGCATCGTAAGGGCTACCCTGTCCCCGGCAATCTGGCGGACAAAATCGAACTGCGGAAAAATGGTGGCGACAACCCGCAGCCGGTCTTCATCAGAATCAGGGCGGGACGGGCTGCATCCGGCAAAGAGCAGGGCAAAAGCCAGGCTCAAAAAAACGACAATGATCTTTCTCATAAAAATGTTCTCCTTAAATTACGTGTTATTAAAATGCTAGCGGCTGACAACAGCAGCGCCCCTTCTGTTTAGGACAGTGAGCGAAGTCAATTCGATGAAGATAAAGCCCCTCATCCTGATCACACCTATCACTTCAACCCATGAATGATCTGCAGGCGGCGGTCTTGCTGTCCCTTCAGGCCATTGCACTTCAAAGCCAATCCTCATGACGCAGCAGCCGTCAGAGAAATTGCGGTAAACGACATAGAGTGGTTCGTTAAAACCCAGCGCCGCATTGTAGTTGACGAAAATCCCTTCAAGCCTGATAGTCCTTCCCATATAATCAAATGGATTCAGGTTGATGTGATTGATATGGGTTGCGAACATTCTTTCGCTTATTTCTACAGCGGCTCTTCCCTCTGCCGCGGCGGTACTCACCGTGAAAAAAGATAGCGCTATAGCCAGTTTGACTGCAGCGGCAAAAAAACGGCGGTATTGATTTTTCCCCATCATGTTACTCCCTTGTAAGCCACGGCGGCATACTGTATGTGCTGTCAAGAAAGAACTCTCCGGTGATGCCCCATTCGACAGCATAAGCTGTGTGAACCAAATCGTTAAAATGCCACCACTCGGAAGCTAGCGGAATTAACCCGGCATCGGTCAGATACCTGTGCATAAGAATTGTTGCCGGCGTTGCCCTTTCGGAGAATTCGGCCTGCTTCCACGCGACAAGCGACCTTGAGTGCACGGGGCCGGTAAACACAACAGCATCGATACTCAGCTCGTGCATGGGTGTCTGCATCTGGTGCGGCGTATGCCTTATGATATGCATGTACGCGAAATCGCCCGTGCTTCTTATTTCAAACTGGTCTATCCTTGCAAGGCTCACGTCTATCGCTGTACCTCTCTGGTGGTTGTAGGGGGAAGCCGCCAAAAACCACCTCGTATTCCAGGGAGGGGTCGAAATACCCGCCCGCACAACCGGATCAGCCCTGACCAGATCGTGGAGGTTTTCATATACCATATTATGCGCCGCTGCCGGCCTGAACGCTTCGTACATAATCAAGGTGTTGCCATCGGCTAAAGCAGCCCGCTGCGCTGCGGCGATTTTTCCGGCCATTCCGTACAAAACTGCGGCGATGTATTTTTCCCTCCCAAACCGGGCGTTAAAATCCCTTGAATTATACAAAGGCATCCCGGTAATCTTGGGAATGACCCTTCCTGACGATCTGAACAGCGAAGACGCATGGTTGGTAACATTAAAAA
>JAIRQD010000059.1:0-5046 GCA_031256655.1 Treponema sp. | reverse complement strand
CGATCTTTCGGTAAACGATGAGGAGATGTGGATACATTACTCAAGCCACGAGTTGGTCGGTCTAAGCCTGGAAGAACTTGAAACGTACTACTACAAAGATGATGAAGAGTTAAAAGATGTTCTTAACGTGATGCACGAGGACAAATGAGCCTCCCATTTCTCTGCGGCATTGACGAAGCAGGACGAGGCCCGCTTGCAGGTCCCGTCTGCGCCGCCGCTGTCATCTTAGGCAGCGGCTTTCCTCACCAAGCACTTAATGACTCCAAAAAGCTCACCCCCCAAATGCGGGACGAACTTAAAACGCGCATAATAAGCGCTGCCGCCGCATGGGGCATAGGCTGGACATCGGCTTCTGAAATTGACGAACTCAACATACACAACGCAAGCCTGCTTGCAATGAAGCGCGCGTTTTTCGCCATGCAGGATGATTTCGCTCTTTCTGGCAGCATACGTGCGGTGGCTGACGGCAAGTTTTCACCGGACATTCCCGTTCCCTGTCAGCCTGTGGTCAAAGCCGACAGTCTTATCCCTGAAGTGATGGCCGCCTCAATCCTTGCAAAAACCGCGCGCGATCGCCTTATGGAATATTACGCTCTTTTTTACCCCGATTACGGTTATGCAAAGCACAAAGGCTACCCCACTAAAACCCATCGTGAGGCAATTTCCCGCTTCGGTCCTTCGCCTATTCAGCGCATGAGTTTTTCTCGCTCACTTTTTGCCGAAACTGAATCGCTTTTATAGGCTGCCAGCTTTTCTGTAACATTTTTAACTTCGCTCAAAGCAAATTGCACCATCGCGCAGTTGATCTGTATGAAAGCCAATCGCCGTGTTAAAGCCGGTTTACGTTTTTTCCTTCCTTTAATTGTCATTTTCACGCTGATAGTTGCGTGCGAAAACCGCCTGACACAGCCGTTTTACCGCCCTGTTATGCCTGATTTGCCGCTACACTGGCAAGAGATTCTCGGTGAACCGCATTGGCGGCTTCAATGGATAGACCAGACAGGAATTTGGCTTGAGGCGAATCTTTCACCAGGGGAAACGCCTTACAGCATTTCGCTCATGCAGGAATGGATAACGCCTGTGCTTGCGTGGCCTTATTGGCCTGAACGGGAACTGCCTGCAGGTGTTATGCGCCCAAGCGGCGCGCTTTTTCCCTGGGATTCCGGCAGCGGAAAAGTGGTTTTAAGCTGGGAAGGCGGTGTTGATGCGGTTTTTTGGAGGAAACTTGCCGCGGCTGACAGGGCGAGTGAAGCGGCGCAAGGGCGGCTTCCGTGGCACATGGACTGGCCGCGCTTTCGGGAACTTTTTGAAAGCTCAAGCGAAAATGCGAACGAAAACGCGCTTTCAAGCGTCCGCGAAGATCGCTGGCGCGCCGATTGGCGAAGCATTGCCGACAGAACCGTGCAATCAGGCTTTGACCGCCGCAGGATCGCCCCAAAAACTTTCAGCGAACTTGTAATTGATTATGATTCCGGTGACGTTTTCATAAACAGTTCCCCTTTCGCGCCTCCGCTTAAGCCTGATTCCGCCGAAAGGCAAAGCGGGCTTCTTGTTCTTAGCGTTACTGATGTTCCTGACACATGGGTTTCAAAAACAAGCGTTATAAGGGCATCAACTTACGGTTTTGTGCGGCAGTAACGATGATTTTTTTATGCAAGTGGGAAATATCCGCAAAAATTACCGGTTTTGGGATTTTAAGCCTTTTATTTTTTGACCGATATACTATACTTTTTGTAGATACTATGAAAGCAAAGCTGATAATTTTTCTTTTTGCGGCACTTGCGCTTTTCGCATCCTGCCAGGCGCAAGAGGCTGTTTTTCAGCCTGAAGCTGTTACTGCCGCCAGTTACGCCTGGCATACGATGGCGTTCCTTGAAACAGGCGAGAACCCAATCTGGTTTGAACTTTCAGAAGCTGGACCAGTGCAAATTGGTTCCCCCGCCTCCGCAAGCCTGACGCCTTTCACCCCCTGGCCGCACTCAAGGCATATTACAGGTATTATGCTGTGGGAAGGCTTTCTTGTCATGGCGGTAAACACAGACGGCTTTTTGGTGCTTGGACCTGCAATACCTTCCGGCATAACTGCGACGAGCGCTGCGGCAAACTCTGCGACGAGCGCGGCGGGAACGTTCGGGCAGCAAACACCACGCCTAACTCAAACAGCGCTGCGCCGTGTTGCGGCTCCCGAATATGAATATTGGACACCATACACAATCGGATCGTTTTTTTTGTGGAGGGATCAACCGGCGGTTTTACTTTACCGCAACGACTTTTTTACAAGCCTTTACCCGGAATCGCCCCGCCTTCCGGTTTTTGCCCTTGATAAATCCATTTCTGTTCCCATCGGGGTTGAAGTGCCCGCGTTAAAGTACTTTCCGCCCGGTATAAACTGGGAGCCTGAAACACTTTGGCGCGGACACAGCGGCTATTGGTATTTTCGCATGAGGGAAAAAGGCGCTTTTCTTAACCGAACCGCCTATTTTCGCTCCCGTGACCTTGAACGTGGCGAGGGCGGGCGTATATCGCAAGGGCACTGGCGGGATTCTGACCTCCCCGAAAGCCCCTGCGCCATGCCGCCAATGCTTGCAACTGCCCTAGATCTTGACCTAAACGGCGTTTCCGCTGCCTACCTTCTTGAAACATCCGGCGCTGCATCGTTTGTACTGCGGGCAATATCAACAGGCTTTGAAGGTGTTCGCTCTTTCCGTCTGACCGCCTCCGCCGAACAAACAACCCGGCTGTACGGTTTTTGCCGGGAAGACAAAGCGGTGGTTATAACAAATGATGGCAGGGGGCTTTACTCACACGACTCAAACAGCCGCCAGTTTTCCCTTCCCGCCTTACCTTCAGGTTTTGTCTACACAGGCATTGCCGCCTTGGGCGACATAATTCTTGCGACATGGGAGGAGCAACAGGGGGCAGGAATTGCGGCGGCAGGCTTCATGGTGAAGTCAGCTTTTTGGTGATAGACGCGATTAATTGATAAAGGAAAAAAATTGATAAAAAAATCTTTTTTTTTTGTTTTTTCCACTTGATCTTTTTTTTTGTTTCAGATATGCTTGACTTCCACGCCGGGTACTTGCGGCGCGAACCCGCTTGAGCGGGTCTAATTTATATTTCCTTGCGCAGCCTTGCGTGCAAAAACTTGCCGGCTTAAAGCTTGTGAAATTACAGAGAAAACGTGGATCGAAAGAACTATGCCGACAATTAACCAGTTGGTGCGCTTTGGAAGGAAGCAAGTTACCGTAAAAACAAAATCTCCAGCGCTCCGTTCGTGTCCCCAAAGAAGGGGTGTTTGCACGAGGGTAATGACCATTACCCCCAAAAAACCAAATTCGGCTCTCCGCAAGGTCGCCCGTGTGCGCCTTTCGCATGGTACTGAAGTAACTGCGTATATTCCAGGCATTGGTCACAACTTGCAGGAGCACTCCGTTGTTCTGGTTCGCGGCGGACGTGTAAAGGACTTGCCCGGTGTGCGCTATCATATCGTTCGCGGTGCAAAAGACACCTTGGGCGTAGCAGACCGCAAACGCGGACGCTCGAAGTACGGCGCGAAACGCCCCAAGGCGTAATGAGGTAACTATGGGACGCAAGAAGAAGACTATCGACAGGGGAATTGCCCCCGATCCTAAATATAACAGTGTTGTTTTGTCAAAATTTGTCAATCGTATGATGTGGGAAGGCAAGCGTTCGGTATGTTTGCGCATCGTGCATGAGGCAATGAGCATATTGCAGAAGAAAGCCGACAAAGAGCCTTTGGAAGTGTTTCTTAAAGCCATTGACAACGTAAAGCCAGTGGTTGAAGTGAAATCCCGGAGGGTTGGCGGCGCAACGTACCAGGTTCCTGTTGAGATCAGGGAGTTGAGGCGGGAGGCGCTTGGAATGCGCTGGATTATTGCCGCCGCGCGCAATCGTTCAGGTCACGGAATGGAAGATCGCTTGGCGGCGGAGCTTTTGGACGCGTTTAATAATACCGGTACGGCGTTCAAAAAGAAGGAAGACACCCATAAAATGGCGGAAGCAAACAAAGCTTTTGCGCATGATCGCTGGTAGGGGCTTTACATTTTTTTGAAAGATTGATATTGTGCTTTATTATGAGGATTTAAAAAACCTCATTTTTTGATAACGGTTTTCCAAACCGATCATCAGGAGTCGATGAAGCAGGTGGAACCGGATGGTTGATTGCAAGGGGTTTTAGTCCTTTCGCTTATCTCTGTTCGCTTTAATCCTCCATACTTTGTCAGCACTCACGCATTAAAGACCTGCGTATGCAGGTTTAGCAGGTCCGGCGTCCCTTCGACGCAGGCTGCGGAAATATAATTTTGTGTGCCCAGGAGTAAGGAGGACACGAATGGCGAAGGATAAATTTAACCGGACCAAAATTCACATGAACGTCGGAACCATCGGTCACGTTGACCATGGTAAAACAACCCTTTCTGCCGCTATCACCCAGTATTGTGCAAAAAAATATGGTGATAAGGCCATGAAATTTGACGAAATTGACAATGCCCCGGAGGAAAAAGCCCGCGGTATTACTATCAATACGCGCCATCTTGAGTATCAGTCCGAGAAAAGGCACTATGCTCACATTGACTGCCCGGGGCACGCCGACTACATCAAAAACATGATCACAGGTGCCGCACAGATGGACGGTGCGGTTCTTGTTGTCTCCGCGCCTGACTCTGTCATGCCCCAGACAAGGGAACACATCATTCTCGCCCGTCAGGTAGGTGTTCCGAGTATGCTCGTTTTCCTTAACAAAATCGACCTTCTTGACGATCCTGACTTGGTCGAACTTGTAGAAGAAGAAGTGCGTGACGTGCTTACCGCCAATGGCTTCCCCGGCGACAAAACCCCCATCATCAAAGGTTCCGGTTTTAAGGCCTTGGAGGATTCTCTCAAAGGTGAATTTGGCGAAAACACCAAGTGTATCGAAGATTTGCTTACAGCAATGGATACTTACTTCATAGACCCCGAACGCGAAGCCGACAAGCCTTTTATTATGCCTATCGAAGATGTGTTTACTATTTCCGGTCGTGGAACAGT
>JAIRQD010000025.1:0-4481 GCA_031256655.1 Treponema sp. | reverse complement strand
ATTGTGTGTCCGAAGTTAAGCAGTTGCCGCTCGCCAGTATCGAACACATCGTTTTGTACTATGTCGCGTTTTATGCCGACGCAGGTCGCTATAACTTCGGCAAGCTGATCGTGTTGATTTAACAAAGGACGCGCGGCGATTTTTTCCAATAAAAGCCTGTCGCGTATCATGCCGTATTTTATTACTTCGGCACAGCCATCACTGAAAACGCCGGAAGGCAGTGTCGCCAGAACATCGGTGTCGCACAGAACCAAAGACGGCTGGTAAAATGCCCCTGCCAAATTTTTTCCGGCGGCAAGGTTTATCGCGGTTTTGCCGCCCACCGAGGAATCTACCATAGCCAAAAGCGTGGTTGGAATTTGCGCGACAGCTATTCCTCTTTGATAGCTTGCCGCGGCGAAACCAGCCAAATCCCCGACTACGCCGCCGCCTAGCGCCACTATGGCATCGGTTCTTGTCAGGCGGTTTTCCGCAAGCCAGTTGAGCAGGGAAATATAATGTTCCGCGTTTTTTGACGATTCTCCGCCCGGCAAGGTAAAGCAGATGGCACGAAAACCCTGCTGCGTCAGCGATTGTTCAACGGTGTTTAGATACAGGGCTTTTACCGTTTCGTCTGTCACCACGGCAATCGTTTCCGCTTTTGGGAAAACTTCTCTCGCCTTTGCGCCTATGGTGGACAAAAGCCCCGCCGCCACATTTATGTCGTAACGATGAGTTTCCTGGGCTGTTAACGTGCTTACGGAAACAGTAATCAAGCAAGCGCCTCTCGCACTTTACGAATTTTTTGAACAAGGTCAAAAAAGGCTTGCGGAGTCAGGGATTGCGCTCCGTCAGAAAGCGCGCGCGGCGGATCGTTGTGCACTTCTATGATGATGCCGTCCGCGCCCGCCGCCGCCGCCGCCAGCGACATGGATGGAACCAAATCTGCCCGCCCTGTTCCGTGGCTTGGGTCAACCACCACAGGCAGATGCGTCAGGCTTTTTAATACCGGAACCGCCGACAGATCCAGCGTGTTGCGCGTGTAGGCGTACTCGTAAGTGCGTATGCCGCGCTCGCAGAGAATTACGTTTTCGTTGCCGTTCGCCATTATGTATTCCGCGCTCATAAGAAGTTCTTTTATGGTTCCGGCAAGACCGCGCTTTAACAGAATCGCGCTTTTCACTTTGCCAAGCTCTTTTAATAAGTCGTAATTCTGCGTGTTTCTGGCTCCAACCTGTATCACATCTATTTCTTTTTCAAGAAATAGATCGATGCTCCGTAGATCCATCAACTCGGTGACGATTGGCAAGCCTGTGATCCTGCGCGCTTCCACAAGCAGATCAAGCCCTTCGCTGCCCAAGCCCTGAAAGTCGTAAGGGGAAGTACGCGGCTTGAAGGCACCGCCGCGCAGAAAGTTTGCGCCTGCGGATTTTACATCTTCGGCAAGCGAAACAATCTGCGCCCTGCTTTCCACAGAGCAAGGCCCTGCCATAAGCGCGAAGTTCCCGCCGCCGATAATGGCGTTAGGGCTCAGGCTTATCACCGTGTCATCCGGGTGAATTTTTCTGTTGCTCGCCTTGAAAGTATCCGTCATCTCCGCAACGGATTCTATGATGTCAAGGCTGTTGAGCATATCAATGTCGATGGGCTTGGTGTCGCCTATCAGTCCAAGTACAATGCGTTCTTGCCCCGCATACTCGCGTACGATAAGGCTTTTGCCTTCCAGCCAACCTATCAGATGATCAATCTTTTCCCGCGGCACATCCTGCCGCACCATAATTACCATTTAGCCATGTTAACCACGCGAATTGTTTGCGTCTAGTCTGTTCTGTATGCTCTGCAAAAACCCGCATACCCATCTGTTTATCGCGGGGTTGATGGTGCTTTCATCGGTCTGCACGGCAAAAGTTGTATCTATCTTTGTCATATCATAGAAGTAAAGCATATCGACAAGGCGCAGAACATCAAACAAAAAGGTCGTAAACACAATCTCCGCGTCGTTGTTGCCATCAAGGGTAATAATGTCAAACAGGTCACGCCTCGTGCGCAGCTCGTCCATAACGTAAGGGTGAAGCTGCATGTGGTCGGTGTGCCGCTTGTACACGATGGTAAGATTATCATCAGCACGTTTTCGGGCAAGCAGCCGTTCAATTATTATTTCTATGCGGCAATGCAAGTCTACAACCAGAATCCGCCAGTGGTTTGCCTTGGCGAAACGAATCAAGTCAATGGCCTGCTGGCGGTTGCGCGGGTAACCATCTATAAGCCCCGGCGAATTTTCAAGCGCGAACGATTTGAAAGTGGCGCTCGTCAACTCATCGTTTATGAGGATGCCCTTGTTGGTCAGTTCCCGTATCTCTGGGTCTGTTACGGCTCTCTCGCGAAACATATCCCCCATACTGGCGGAATGTAACTCAGGCAGCCAGTAACGTTTGATGTTTTGCACCAAAGTCCCTTTTCCGCCTCCAGATTCTCCAAGCAACACTATGTAATCCCATTTCTCAAGTAACAACGGAGTTCTGTCCATGTATGTCCCCCACAATAATTTTGATTCGTCCGATGGCAATTTCTATAACTGCCTAGCTTACCCAGAATATTGTAAGCCCTCTTGGCGCGCTATGCAAGCTAAATGTGTAACACGGAAATCAATTTTCTGAATTTTATCGCGCGAAGCAGACTGTGTCAAAAGCCAATAAATTTACAAAACCCAATGGCGGTGGTATAATGAAAAAGCACACGCTGGAGGGGTTATGGTCTTTATAAGCGGAGAAAACCGAAGACAAGCAATATTAATGCCTGACATTATAGAAGATTACATTAGAGAGGACAGCGCGGTACGCGTAATAGACGCATATATAAACAGCCTGGATCTTGCAGGAATGGGCTTTGCCAAGTATGAGCCAAACGAAACAGGGCGTCCGATGTACGACCCTAAGGATATACTCAAACTATATGTGTACGGATACATGAACCGCCTCCGTTCATCGCGGCGGTTGGAAGATGAAACGAAAAGGAATCTGGAAGTAATATGGCTGATATGCAAATTATCGCCTGATCATAAAACAATAGCCCGTTTTCGGCACGACAATAGTAAGGCGTTGAAAAATGTGTTTAGAAATTTCGCACAGTTGTGTGTAAAGCTTGGGCTTTACGGGAAGGAGCTAATAGGAATAGACGGAAGCAGGTTCAAGGCGGTAAACTCCAGCAAGCGCAGTTTTACCGAAAAACAAATACAGAAGAAGATAAAAAGTATAAATGAAAAGATTGACGAATATCTTGTGGAGCTTGACAGGAACGATGAGAAAGAAACCGCAGCAAAAAGCGGAAAAACCGCAAAGGAAATAAATGAGATAATCAATAATTTGAAAGAGCGCAAAGAAAGGTATCAAGGGTATGCGAATGAATTGGGAGAGACCGGGGAAAAACAAAAATCGTTGACCGATCCCGACAGCCGGTTGATGTACGGCAAGGGGAAAACAGATGTTTGTTACAATGTGCAAACCGCAGTAGACGCGGAAAATAAATTGATAGTTGATTTTGAAGTCACCAATCAGGGGAACGATTATAACTTTATAACCCCGATGGCAGAAAGCGCCATGGAGTTATTTGAAACAGAAACAATAGCGGCAGTTGCGGACAATGGTTATGCAAGCATTCAGGATATAACCGCTGCAATGAAGAGCGGAGTTGATGTGCATGTAGCCGGAACAGATTTTGACATATGTTTGCCGGCGGAAGAAGGGGAAGCGCCGGTTATAAACGGGCATCATAACGGCAGGTGCGTATATATACCCGAGCGAAATATCGCGTTATGTCCGATGGGGAAGGTGCTGTATCCTACAAGTTACTATGATGGAAACGGTGCGATATTCCGCAATAACCAAGCCTGCCAGCGGTGTACCTGCAAATGCACAGAAAAAGAAAAGCATTTTTACCATCATGTCCGCATGCCCCGTGAAAATTTTTCAAAGGAGTATAATGACCAAGATTTAACGGTAAAGCAGGTACGGATTAAACCGGATGAGGAAAAAATCAAACAAAGAAAAAGCATAGTGGAGCATCCGTTTGGAACAGTCAAATGCGCTATGGATACCAGGCATTGCCTGACTAAAGGCATAAAGAATGTAATTGGAGAATTTTCTCTAACTTTCCTTGCATATAACCTGAAACGGGCGATAAAACTCATCGGGTGCAGAAAACTGGTAGAAAGCATGGCATAGGGTTGCCTCTCCGGCTCCGAAAATACAGGCTTCTTCTGCCAAATCGGGGCTGCTTCCCAAAATCTGGACTTTTGAAAGTCCAAAAGGGGCAACTTTTGACACAGTCTGCTTGGCGCAGTAGGAATCCCCTCGGCTTCGTAGCGCCGTTTACGCTCTTCGGTAACTGCGACAGTGTAACAGTTGCATCCCCAATCGTTCGGCGGAAAGTGGCTGTCCCACCACGGATCGGTTTTAGGTAAGAGAGTGCCTTCCCATGCGATGTGCTCCTCCCTGTGCACCCTT
>JAIRQD010000204.1:0-28636 GCA_031256655.1 Treponema sp. | reverse complement strand
CTTCTTCCGCGGCTAAAAGGTAACTTTCATCAATTTTGAAAAATGAAGTTTTTCCTGTTTCAGGATTTGCAAGCAGGGCTTTTACGGATACACCTTCTGAACTGATGGTCGCCTCCAGTTCCTTGTACGGCAATGCGGTGAAGTTTTTTACCTCATTGTTTCTGGAAGCGATACAGGCAAGAACGGCCGTCTGAACCCTGCCCACCGAAAACGATGGTGGCGGGTTTCCTATGCTCATAAGACGCGAGAGGTTCATACCGACAAGCCAGTCCGCCTTTTGCCGGGCAAACCCTTGAGCGCAAAGATTATCGTACTCCGAAAGAGGTTTTGAATCCTCAATGCCCGCCCGGATGACCTGCGGGGTAAGTGCTTGTGACACCCAAAAACGCCTGAATCTGTTTGTGATTTTAATGCCTGATTCTTGCAGCACAATGCGCGCGATTAGTTCGCCTTCCCTTCCGGCGTCTGTGGCGACAAGCACGTCGTCTGCCGCGTGGCGCTTTAAGAGATCGATAACGACTCTTGCCTGCTCCGCCGTGGAATCGCTCATGCGGTAGCAGAACTTGTTGGGAATGATAGGCAAATCCTCAACCGTCCATTTTTTGTATTTTGGGTCGTAGCCATCCGGCGGCAACGGCTCAAACAGATGCCCGACACAGTAGGTGATGGTAATATCACCCGATTGGTAGCATCCCTTTTTTCCTGACGCGCCCAGAACGGTAGCGAAGTCTCTAGCGACCGAAGGTTTTTCGCAAAGTATAAGCATGATGTTCTCCTTCTGCGGCCAGCTCCCGCAAGGCCGTATAGTTTAGTTTCCCCCGTTGCCGGAGGATGAAATGAAGCCGTATATAAAAGCCGTCATTGTACATAAAAGCCCCGCCAAAGTTGGCGTTGAAAAAGCCTATTGCCCTTTTAAGCTTGTCAACTCTTGAAGCGTTGACAGTGAAAAGCAGCGACACCTTGCCGGAAAGACCCGGCAACAAAACAAGGGGCGTGGCAGACGCTGCGTTGCGCACCAGGCAGGCAGCACGGTGGGTTGGATAGGTGTAATAAAGCGCCACGACAGCGCCTGGGGCATACTCGATGACAGTGGATGATATTTCCTGTATGTAGGTTTTCCGCATGAGTAAGCCGTCTGAGTAAAGAGAGTAAAAAGAGTTTGTGTCCGGGATGGTAACTTCCAGGCGTCCTGACATGGCAATCCAAAAAGGTTACTAGCGACCGTAATGATCTTTTTAAAAAATTAACCTTTTACCTATGCATAAAAAAAGCCGCCCCGAAGGACGGCTGTGATTGAAGGTTAAGTTTTTCAAATTGTCTTTATTATAACAGCTTTAAAAATTCTTCCAACTCTATTCCTGAGTGAATTAAAATACTTTTCAATGTTCCTCTGGCAACAGTGTTATGCATCGGAATAATAACAGTCCGATAACCGTTCGTATATTTTGCGTGGCTTCCTTTTTGGCTTTTAAATACAAACCCTTTTTTGACAGTGCCGGGATGATTTCCCCAGGCTTGAGTATTGGGTATTTGCTACCCATTATTAAACTGCCATTTCCAGTCTTGTTATAAAAACCTGAGCGCTTTGAAGATAATTTAACTCATCTTTTTTATCTTCATCCTCATAATACAGGGAAATAGCTTCTTTCAAGTTTGTCATTGCCTGGTCAATTGTTTTCCCCTGCGAGGCTATACTGTTTTCAAGGCAGGTTGCCACATACCATTCTTCTTCTTGCTCTATTTTTATCGTGCCTTTAAATGTCTTTTGCATTTGGTTTTCTCCGGTTGTTATAGATGCGTTACCGCATTGGCTAGCGACACAGAACATCCCCCAATTAGTTATATCAGCTTAAAGAAGGCATCGGCAAGGGGGAGGTAAGTCTTCTCCATACCCGCCGGTCATCCTTGGATTTTTTTACAGCCAATTTTCTACTTTGAGTTTTTTTATTCGCGCAAACTCATCAGTATTGTTTGTAACCAAAATTAAACCCCTGGCCAGAGCTTGGGCTGCAATTTGCATATCGTAGGGACCGATAATCTTACCCTGCCGCTCCAATTCCGCTCTGATTATCCCATAAATCTCTGAGTCAAAGACATCAAAAGTGATTATTTCAAACGGGGACAAGAAATGATAGAGCGCTCTTCGGTTCTGATCCCGGCGCTCGCTTTTTGACGCGCCATATTCCAGTTCCGCCACCGATATGGAAGAAATTTTTACATCGCAGGGATTCAGACCGCGTATCTTTTGCATCACACTTTCAGAGCGTTTGTTTATTATGTAGATACATATGTTTGTATCCAGAAGATACATTAGAGTGTTTCCCGTTTTTGCATATCAGGCTGCTTCCTGCCATCGGCAAAAAAATCATCAGAAAATTCCTGAAGGCTGTCGGTGAAAAGCCTCCAGGGATCGTTATGGGGAAAAAGGAGAATGGTATTGCCTATTTTGTTTATTACCAACTCTTCTTCTGCAATTTTATATTCTTTGGGAATCCTTACCGCCATGCTGTTTCCGCTTTTAAATACTTTTACTGTTTTCATAATGCGTCCTCTGTTGTTGAAAGTATATACCTATGTGTATACGTTGTCAAGCAATCCTGCGTATAGTGCCTAACACCAATTTTCCCGAACGCCTAAAAGCTTGCAATCCGATAAACGGTAATGGAGCCATCACCACCGCGCGCGGCACTGCCGCTTCCACCTCCGCCGCCGCCTCGTGTTGCGTTACGGTTATTACCGCCGTGCTGTCCGGCACTCGCCTGAGCATCTCCGCCCCTGCCACTTACATTCGGGTCATCTCTTAAGTTTGCGCTCAGACTGTGCTCATGTGTAGCCACACCTCCGCCATCTTGACCATTATGAAGACTCACGGTAAAAACACGCCCTCCGCTACCACCAGCATGAATAATGGAATATCGAAAAGCGAGAGGGAGAGGTGCCCCGTTGCTAGCGGGTTGTCCTGCACCCATTCCTGAACTTACTCCTCCAGTGCCAGCCCCTCTTCCGCCGCCAGTAGCGCCACTGCCGCCGGCATTTGCACCCACGATATTTTGATTGCCAGAGCCACCTGCTCCCCCACCTCCACCTGCTCCTGAAGCACCACCTGCTCCGCCTCCACCGCCTCCGCCTCTACTGCCACCGCCATGCCCTCCGGCACCACCACCTCCACCTGCGGTCAGAAGGTATCCACCCGGCAAAACCTCCGATGGAATGATAATCACAGAGCTGCCGCCTCCACCTCCACCGCCTCCACCTCCGCCTCCGGTGTTGCTCAAGGCGGCAGACGAATCTCCTCCCTGTCCGGTAAAGATGTTGAAGCTGGTGTCGCTTCCAAGGATAACAAGCTCAGAGACAAATCCGCCGTTCCCGCCTGCGGCTACCCCGCTACCGGTGTTACGGGTACTGCCGCCTCCTGCTCCGCGTAGGACAAAAATATAAGCTCCAGGCGGAAGCGTTCTTTCTGCCAACGCCGGATTACCAAGACCTGACATATGCAAATGCTCATGTAAGCCTTCTACAGCGCCGCTTGAGGTAAGTGACTGCGGGGTATTTGCCATGACAGTGTGGTAATGAAAAGACGGCCAGGGGTCTGTTATTAAGGTTTTGGCTACATACTGTGTGGAGGCATCCCTAAGAAAAATAAACTTAAAAAGCGCCCGCCTGTTCCCGGAGTAATAACCATTCCTGACCGGGTCGAATACCGGTACGGCAGCAGAATAGATAAACTCAACTCCCCATGAGTTAGGTATCGCATAGACAAACGCCACAGAGGAGCGATTTATAGCCCCGTCCCTCCTTACAGGGGTATCAACCCAGACGGTGGCGATGGATCGGTTTATCTCCAAGCGGGTACCAGCCCTGATAACCGGCGGCGAAACGTCATGAGGGTTAGCAAGTCCCCCTGAGAAGTAGCCGAAGCTTGAAGCCAGAGCGACAAGAGCGAAGCCGCCATCAAACTGCACGGATAGCCCGAACTCAGTATCCCTTATTATTTGAGTCTGCGCATCAACGTTGACGGAGAAGGTAACAATGAACAAACCTGAATTGCGGAACTGTTCGCTCCCGTTTATGTTGACAAGCGGAATTCGGGCAGTTGCGGTGTGTATGCCCGCCGAAACGCTTGGCTCTATAGTGATGTCGCTATAAACGGCGCGGGCTACACGCCCTGCCATGTTATACACGAATACGTTTGAAAAATTTCCAGTGGTGGTATTGCTTGGCAGCCCTTCGATAGTCAGTACCGGCACCACCGGCTCCGTCCGCTCAGGCAACGTGGAAATATCAAGCGCCGCGTTACCGCCGAAGAAGTCCACAAGTACGTTATCAGTCCTCAGCACTTCGATACGTGTCAGAGCATCCACGTCAATTTGGAAACTGACAAAGAAGGTACCGGTCTGGCTGAAAATACCGTCTCCTGATGCGGCGTAGGTCAAAGGAACGTACATCGTTGCGAAATCCCCCCATACACGGATGCGAGTCTCAGTACCTTCGCGCAACCTGCCTATGACACCTCCCTGATTCCAGATGGCGACATTGGAAATGTTGCCCTGCTGAACGTGGGAGGGAAGACCGGAAATCGCCAGAAAGGTGCGCAAGTCCGGGGGTTCCAGAAAGCGGATACTTTCGGCGTGTATCTCCCCGCGTCCGCTTGAGAAATTCACCAACACCGCATCATCGCGCATTACATGGATGCGGTTAAGCGCATCCACATTGAGATCGAAGCTGACAAAGAAGTAGCCGGTTTCACCAAAAATTTCGCTTGACCCGTCATAAACCAGAGGCACACTGATGGAAGCAAGATCGCCGCTTACCTGAACTATAGCCCCGTCCGCTCCCCTGCCTATCCTGCCTGCCTGATTCCAGACAGCGACATTGGAAATGTTCCCCGGCTGAACGTGGGAGGGCAGCCCCGTTATTGTAAGGAACCTGCGCCCGTCAAGCGGGATATACGGAGGCGGGATATTGTTAATGTCAAGTTCGCCGCGTCCGTTGAAAAAGTTTACAAGAACCCCGTCATCCCTTTCAAAAACGACACGATTAAGCGCATCCACGGCGATGTCAACAATTACGAACAACGAACCGTTTTCGTTGAAGGTCTGCCCGCCGCTATTAACCAGCGGTATGTACGCTGTGGAATAAAACTCATCACCGGTAATCAGTATGGGGCGGGAAGGGTCTATCCTCGCTACTGTCGATACGGTGTTGGCGGCACCAATTCTTAAAATGTTGTGCGCCTGCAAGTTGTGCGGAAGACCGGTAATTCGCAAAGCCGCGCCCTCCTGAGCAAGCTGCCCCTGTTCATTTGAATTGTCGGCGGTTATGTGGGTCATGTCGCATCCGATGAAGGACGCGAAAACGAGGGCAAAGATTTTTGCCAAAAATACTGTTCTCATAGGGAACTCCTTAATTAAAAAAGCTTTGCTGAAAGACCGAAGATGATTCCCCGGAACTGAAAATCGGATTCTATCTGGATGAACAGGAAACGGTTAATCCCCCAGCGCACTCCGGCACGGAAATCGTAGAAATGCAGCGGGCGGCGCTCATCCCCGTAGCGCTCCAAAAGGTCGTTACGGAGGAAACCGAAATCGAACACGTAAAGAAAGTACAGGTTTACCCTTGGCTGGTCAAGATTTATGTGATAGCCAAGCCGCGCGCCGAAACTGTTCAGGTTTGGCGTTGGTGTCCGCAGAAAAGCGCCCAGGGAAAAGGGAAAGCGGACTGGCAGCATATAATCAAGCGTGAACTGAGGCGCAAACTGAAATTCAAAGCCGCTAAAGGTGAACTCAGGCCCCGATGCCCCGACAAAGAGTGAGTTGCGTTCTGCGGTCTCCGGGTGCTGCCATAGATCTATGGCGGCAATACAGGAAGCGATACCGGCAAGGCATAAAAAAAAGGAAAGCGCCTTTTTCATTCGGCGACCCTTATTATCGCCACATCGGTAATACCGTCATTGGTAAACGTTTGTAGAACGCATTCCCCTGAATTGACGGCGGTAATGGTAATCCCGCCTGAGTTTTGACTGACGCTGATGATGCGGCGGTCATAAAGCGCTTGGATAATCCAGTTGACCTGCCTTCCTTCCACCGCGCCCGCTATCTGCAAGAAAGCGCTCTCTCCGACACTTAAGGTAATTTCGACAGGGTTAAACGTCACGCTTCCTGAACTCAAGGGGACGCTCACTATCATCGCCGCGGCGATGCCGCCGTCCATGCGGTAATAAGAAAAGGATGATGTGTTGCCCGCAATAGCGCTTATCAGCAGAGTGACCGCAAGCGCGTTAAAAAGCAGCGAGACAGACAGAACGAGGGTTTTGACTTTTATCATCATGGTATTACTCCAGTCTGTGCCTTTGCACAATGGGGAACGGGTTTAAAGGCGGGAGGGAAATGTTCCGGTTGATCATGACATTGACCGATGTGCCTGAGTCAACGGTGAGCGTAGGCTGTACGTTCATCGCCCGCGATACAATCTGCCCCCCGACCTGTGACACAAACTCAGTATTTGCCTGCGCTATATTTCCGGCGACCGCCTCATTGGTGTGCCGCGCGGCTTCCTCCGTCATACGGGCGTTAGCGACTGAAAACATGGCGATAAGTCCTGCCGCTTGCAAGTACTGAAACCAGTTTCCGTGATGAACTGCCTCCTGCCCCGCCATGCCAGTCCTGTCCACACCTCCCATCCCGCCGAGGTCTAGCTGGAAACCGTCAGGTCTTATGAGGGTGTCCCACGCTATTTGCACCCTGCTTTGCGCAAACGAGACATCGCCGCCATAACGGGCAAAGAGGATACTCCCCTGCGGAATCAACATGACGCTACCGGTGCGGGAATCAAACACGTTTTCACTGACACGCGCAAGGATGTTCCCAGGCAGGTCGGTGTTGATGGCTGTAATAAGCACCGCCGGAATTACAGTGCCTATCCACAGGGAGTTGTCCTCAAGGAAATGCCCGTCTGAGGCAGGTGCCGCCGTTGAGTTCGCACCAAACCATGCCTGCGGCGGAGAAGAAGTGAACGGCTGTGGAGTGGTAGGCGGGGATGAGGGCGAATTTGCTGATGCCAGAAGCCGCCCTTCCAATTGCGGCACGATGGGGGACAGATAATGTGTCGGGCGCGGCGGCGGTGAGTGAGCGGCAGGCTGTGGCGGCGGCGGCGGAGCCTGCCGTGCCTGTGAGGAAGGCGGGGGCGGCACTAAACGGGCGGCAGGGCTGTCATCAGCCCAAGTCATAACCGGCAGTTCTGAAGCCGGTACTTGCGTCTGTGCGGCAGAGTCCCCTTGAATAGTTTCATCCTGATTCTGCATGGATGCTGCGGCGCGGTTAAGCTGCCCTTGAAGGAATCCGGGCGGAGGTCTGACCTGCTGTGTCCTGACAGCCGCATCTTGCTCCCTCTGCCTGGAAGCGCTTGAATTGATGTTTATCAGCATCCCCCCGATGACTACGATGGCAAAAGAAATGCTTATCACAATCATCACTTTTTTCCGGTTAAATATCCCGGGGTGCGCCCCTTTTCCAAAACCGGTCACCGATTCAGGCGTTGTCTCATACGACTGATCTTGTTCTGACGATGCGGGAGCCTCGCCGAAAACGTTGTGCGTTTTTTGCCCTGACACTTTTTCTCCTCTACCTTCTTGTTCTTCTTTTCTCAACGACAACCTGACGGCCGTCAAGCCGTATGCTAGAGCGCTCGATAAGCCTGTCGATGATTATGACGTGCTCAAAGACGCGGTAGTTTACGACATTGTTACGGTTATCAAAAACAGCCGGTAGCGTCCCTTGCAGAACGCCCTGCGGAAATACGATGTACGTCTGCCTCCCGTCATCGAACACCAGTTCCGGAAACCACGCCGGTCTGCGTAACCAGCTATGGGTGACGCGGTAGTCAAACGACAGGAACCGGGGGTCTATGTTTACTCCGGGAGGGGCAGCGGCTGAGGGAGATGCGCCCACACCTTCACCTGCCATCTCCGCCGGTTGAGGTGTTATGAAATTGAACGGTAAAGCGATCTGCGGATAGCGCCAGCGCACCATCGGCATATGAAGGTCGTTAAAGCTCCGCATAATAAGATGGTATACCCGCCTGTCAGTGTTGATGATAAGTGTCGCCTGCAAAGACGCTTGTATTGGCTTGACGTAAACGTACTGGATTGGGATTCCCTGCTCATAACTTACTCCAGCGCCGAGTATCCAGCGTTCGCTGTCTGATATGAAAGGTGAGTCAACAACCAACTCCCCAGGTTCAAGGCGTATGGAAGTGATCCGCGAAGGCTGGGTGAAAACCTGATATACCCAGTCCGGGTTAAAGTCAAACACCATCGCCGCGTAGGAAAAATCCTGTGGCTGCTGTATGCCTGCCGTGTTGGACTGCCTGACCGCCTGATGTCCTGTTGCCGCAGCGGGCGCTGCCGGCGGCGGGGTATCTTCGGGAACGAACAGCGTCCGCTCCACCACAACGATCTCAGGCGGCGGCGGCAGCCATAGCTCTTGGGGGATAAGTTCCGCCGCTTCCACAGCCTCACCTGATGCGGAAAAGCCTGCACCTGAATCCCGTGCCCGCCGCTCCATGTCAACTGACCTGCATGAGGCGGCAAGCATGGACAAGGCGATAAAAAGGACAATTTTTGTTTTTGCCATACTCATAACTCCGTCATTTCCATACCGTCGATGTAGATGCCCAACGGGTTGTGCCGCACACTCTGATCGGTCACCGGCAGTATCCGCACGGTCACCAATGCCCTCATGCGGGTATCCCTGCGTGATGATGAGCCGTCAAAAACCACATCCAGCCAGTCAACCTGATAGGTGTCTTGCGTAATGCGGATGATACTCTCGATTTCCACGCTCCGCCTGATACGGCCAACCTGGTCAAAGGGCGAATTGGCGCGGAGCATTCTGGTAAGAATCGGCTCGTAATTGCTGGTAACCATCGCGTATACATCGTTAATGTTGTTGTAAATCACCATAGGGTCAATGGATATTGAACGCAGGTTGGTGATAAAAGTCCGTACCTGAAACACTATCGCCGCTTCAGGTATCTGCAACTGCCCCTGCCGCACTTCGCCCAAAAAAACCGCCTCGCCTGTGGGCATGACGTTGACCAGCACCGGGACAGTTTGCTGGCGGGATGCGGTGGAAAGGAACAGTATGAAATTGCCCAGGGACAGGATGAGGATGCCCACGCCGATGATGCTGCGCCACCAGCGCATCTCCTTCATCTTGTCAAAGAGGATGTCGGCATACGCCTTATCCTGCCCTTCCATGAAAGGGTTCTCGATTGCTATAGGCTTATAGACCGTGCTTTTGTGGGTAGCTGCCATTTTTTCTCCCTGTATAAAAACCCTCTGGGGCTTGTGTTAAACTAAAAACAACCAGAACCCCGCTTGAGCGGGTATAACACAAACCCCTGAGGGATAATAAAATGAATGAAAAACAAGAAATGCAGTGGCTTTACGCCAAGGGTCTCGAATTTGCGATGCGGGTAAAGGGGATACCTGATCCCCTGCCTGAAATGTCAATAGGGTCCACTTTTGATAAGTTCATTAAAGAGCATTACGATGACCTTGCAATGAAGTTTGTCCGGAAAATAATTCGGTTTACACCTGAATCGATAAACCAAGACTAAAAAAAAATGTACCCTTTTTGAAATACACTGTTTCAGAAGGCGTTATCTCAACGGTAACGCCTTTTTGTTCGAGCGACGTTATAATATCGTCGATCTTCTGGCGGCAAATATCGCCGTCTTTTAAGTACTGTAATTCAGAAAGTTTCAGTTCCATAGTTTTCTCCGTGTTTCTATTGTTGTTTTTTCGCGTTCTGTTTCTGTTCTTGTTTGTGCATATAATCCAACCCCCGCTCCTGTCCGGCTGAATACCTGCCCGTAATGCATTCACTCATCTTTTCCCTGTTCCCGCTGGCATCGGTTTTGTTCAAATGCTGTTGAAGGCTGTCGTGGCGGTTGATACTGCCGCCCCTCCCGCCACCGCCACCGCCTCCGTTACCAAGAAGGCTGCGGACAAGGTTGCCGCCGCCGGCAAGCATGGCCGTTTTCGCACTGCTCCCCATGCTGTTCATAAACGCTCCGGTGGTTGCCCCGGCGCTGCCGCCAAGCGTTTTGGCAGCGTTTGCCGCCCCCATAGCCTGAGAGATCATACCTCCGCCGGCAAAGACTGCCTTTGCGCCTCCCGACGCTAAGCTTCCTGCCCCTGATTTGATCATTCCGGCGGCGGTGGCACCTGCTTTCAAAGCGGTCGCCGCCGCCCCTATTGCTCCTGCGGTGCTCAGGGAGGGTACCCCTGACAACAGCGACTGCGCCAAACCCGGACCGCTTCGACACAGGTAAAAGAATAGGAGGCTTAAGAAAAGTACAGAGAGAATTTCGTCCGGCTGTCCTGAAAACCCGCCGTTTGCGGCAAATCCCCTAAGAATAAAGGTAAAACCGAACAGCATAAGGAACATCGTTATGTTGCAGAACAGCATCTTGATGAAAAACCCGATGATGGCGCCGATAAGCTTTTCGGCAAGGAACTTCGTGCCTTCCCAAAGTGACAAGGGGAACAGGATAACACCCACGCCGGCCACAAGCATAAATTCCAGAAACGCCATTAAGTACTCAAGAACGGCAAAAATCCCTATAAGCATAACAGCGAAGCCGACTATAGCTCCTGAAAGACTTGCCCACAAGTTTCTGACACCGCCTTCGGTTCTGGCGTAATCCATGATCTGCCCTGCCACCAGCAGCACGACCCCCAGGGAGGCGGCGGGGGCGACCACCACGTAAGATGTTTCACCGACCTGACGCCGCTGTATCATTGTCGAAAAAAAACGCATCGGATCGGTATCAGCAGTGGGATTGAACCCTTCCGATCTGATAAGCCGCCGTAAAAAACTAGTCCGCGCTTCAGGCGGTGCGGCAAGCGAATCTGTGACAGCGGCTTCCCGCGCCTCTTGCAGATGGGGCGCTATATAAACGTAAACACTGTCATGCCCCCAGCGGAACGCATACTCAGTGATTGTGCCGACAAGACGCGGGTAAAACCCCATGACCAAGACGAAAAATACAACCGCCTTGGCAATTTTAATGCTATTCTCTTTCAGCCCCTGCCCTGTAACAGCGTAGTTTATCGCGGTTGTGGCAAGTGCGATTACTAAAACGTAACGGCCAATGTTCCATGCCTGGGCGATGAAAAAGCCCTGTATGGATACTATCAGGTCAGTTACAAAAAAGAATGCGGTATTTAGTACTTCCATAGCTTAATCAAAAGGGATAAGTCTGCCGGCACTGTGGGAGGGGAAAAAATCCTGCCCCCAAGACGGCGAAAGACCAAGCGGCTCAGGCGGGGCATCCGAAAGCCTGTCCCGCACAAGCTGGTACTCCTGCCCCTCCGCCATCATTGTTATGAGCTCCAAAAGCAGATTATTGGTGTTTATTGTCGCCGCCACCTCTGCCTGCCTGAGAGCGTTTTCGCTGACATCATCACCTGAAATCTCTGCCAATGTCTCAGCATCCCTGGCTCTCGACCATTGAGTATTCTCGTCTATTACCCCGCGCCTCAACAAGATTCTCCTGCCGAGGTCTTCTTCACGGCTTCCCCATGCGCTTAAGTACGTGAAATTGCCTGGGGAGAGTCCGAGGTTCATCCACATGGCTCTCCGCTGCTGAGGAGTGAATTCCCTGTCCCAATGTTCCCTGCCGTATGTGGTGGAGAGGGCTTGAGGAAGATTTTCGATTTGCGCAAGGCTGATTCTGTTATTGGGATCGCTGCCGACCTGAATGGACATTCTGTTGAAGCGATCCGCTGAGTGCCGCTCAAGTTCAATTTGGCGGTTGTACCATGCCATAAACTCAGCGTAACTGTTCACATTCTGCAACCCCCTAAGGTTTTGAAATGCCCGCTGTTCGGCGCGTAACGCCGCCTGAAACTGGTTGTAAGTGTTTGCCGCCGACTGTGTCTGCTGTACAATCATACGACCATACTGGTAAAGCCGCTCAGCATTTGTCCCCGCCAAAAGTCCTTGCGTAATCGCCCCGAGTTCAACGAGCATCTGCGCCTTTGCAGTACCGGCGCACACCATCACCAAAAAAATAACCGTAGAAATCCGCTTCATAAGATGCCTCCAAAAAAATATGCTTCTATACCCTTACCAATAAAAAAGCCGCCCCGAAGGACGGCTCTGTATAAATATTCTGTAATGGTTAATTTGTAATTGGGTAGCTCGTAGTAACTGAGCCAATCCCATGACGTGTGTTGGTTCTTACAACAGCGCCGTTTACAAGAATTCTTGCGGTCAGCTCTGTGTTTTCGTTTGCGCCACCACCTATAGGCGTACTCGCCCCTATCATAGCCGCAGAGCCTTCTCCACTCGCTAGTGTTACTTCAAATGTGTACGAAAAAGGCAAAGGTCTAGTCTGGATAGGTGTAACTCCATGATTTGGGATGTGGTAACCTATGTCAGCGGCATTAATGTTATTAGCGGTAACTTCATAGGTTACAGTAAACGTTTGCGGCCTCCCGCCCATATTGCAGGCTGCCAGCACAAAACCAGCCGCCAAGACGACAGCTAAAGCAAATATGGATTTCTTTATTAATTTCTTCATGACTTTTACTCCAGGAAACATATTGATGAAAGGCTCAAGCCTTTTTGCCCAACCTGCGATGATTTATAATTCGGCTTTTTGCTAACGAATGGGTAAACAACTTATTGCCTGGATATGGCATGGTGAAATCAAATTTCCTGCAAACTAGACACATTTTTTAATTTTATGACTTTTTTCCAGCAATACCAACAGATGTCCACTTGCACGTAATATACCACTAAACGCAAAAACTGTCTACGGCTTATCCGTTTCTTGTGTCGCATTGAGGTTAAGACATTCAAACAAATACACCAAGTTCAGCTTCTGGTATTTTCATGGCTTTTCCGGTTATTCAGAAAGCTCCTCGTCTTCTTGTGCCGCATCGAGTTCTGCTAGCCGTCGCCGTGCCATTTCCTGCACCAAATCCTTCGGCATACTGTCCAGGAGATGTTTGTAAACAGGTCTGAAAACCCGCCCGTCTTTGACGTATTCGCCGTTCTCATTTAGTGTTAATTCTGATGTTGGCATAGTATGTCTCCTTCTCTAAGCTGTCCGCTCTTCGTGCGGAAATAATTCTTGTCATATTATCTTTTGGCGTAATGGTAACCGTTACGACAATCCATTTACCCCCGATATTCCCTGTGAAGTTAAATCGATCTTCTGTGATGGAATTATCAATATCATATTCTTCTACCGAAAAGGGATCGTCAAAAACAGCAACGGCTTCTTCAAAACTGATTTTGTGCAGTTTTATATTCCTCTCGTTCTTCTGCCGATTCCAGATGTATTTGTTTTTGTATACTACTTCGTTAGCTCTCGTCATTCAATAACAATCCTCTACTTTTTACGACTGCGCGCACCAGCATTTTTGCGTGGGCGGAAACTGCGATGGCCATGAGTATTGTCGAAGCGGAGGAACAGATCGGGTATCAAGCTCTCAGTAAAACCGTTTATTAAATTTCATGACTTTTCTCCAGCAATCCTGACAAAACGACCACCCTCACTAAATATACTATACAAGCTCAGGAACTGTCCAGACTTAAGGAATCACTGAACAAAGAGTAAAATCAATCAGTGATTCCTTAATCTGCCTGAACGGTTTCCGCTTTTTTCGTTTTCTCAACGCGCTTGTAAGCCGCCGCTATGGACAAGCGCCCTTGCCTGACTTCCCATAAAACATCCGCCGGGGAGCGCTTGAGAATTGTCCGCGCCTGATAAAGGGTAGCCCTGCTTACGTTAAGCGATTTTGCGGCCGCCTCCATCTCTTTTCCCGACAAGCCTTCGACAGCTTCAAGCACCTCGCAGGCTTTGGCGGTTTCACCATGCGGGGCTTCCGGCAGAGTGCCGTCAGGCGCAGATACGGATTCCGGCAACGCAACGCTGTCAACGCTTATCCGGCGCGGCATTGCCTGCCGCGGCTCAGGCTCAACAGGCGCATCTTCCCCCGCAAGGCGGTGCCATCCTATGCCTTTTGATTCAAGGATAGCCGCGCAAAAAGAAGCCCCAGGCTCCTTACCATCCGCCATACGGTCAAGGACATCGTGCCTTGCCGAACCTATAAGCCCTAATGTAACCTGCCCAAGGTCAAGGCTGAAAAGCCTCCTTCCAAGCGGGCTTGTGTAAAAATAATCCCTCTTCATTGTGGCAGAGGCTATCACGCCGATTTCGGAGGGGGTAAGACCGAACGCTGAGTAAACGGGGAACATTGCATCAGTGACGGCAGCAGGATCGGCGAGATAAATTTTTGTAAGGCACTGCTGGATTATTGTCGTCTTCAAGGGCGAGTTCACCACGTCAGCCACATCCTGCGTAGCGAAAACAACGAACACGTTTTTCTTCCGTAGGACTTTCAGCCATTCAGCTATTTTTTCTGAAAACATTTCGTTTTTCAAAAACAGCCATGCCTCATCCAATACAAGAAGGGTAAGCCGCCCGTCAAACATTTTTTCCACACGGGCAAAGAGGTACACAAGGGCAGGCACTACACACTCATCCCCACGATTCATAAGAGCCTCCATTTCAAAGGCTATGAAACGGGCGTCAAGAGAAATATCGGCATTTCTCGCGTCAAATATTTTCCCGTATTTTCCGCCTGCCCAAAGATAATCCCCAAGCTGCTCTTTGAAAACCGGTCGCCCTTCCTCGTCCTGATACTGGCAGTAATGCAAGAAGTCGGTAAGCGACCTTGAAGTTTTCGGGGCATCCCGCAAATCCTCCAAAGCCTTTTTTATGGCTTCCCTCATGAGCGAAGTCACCGTATTTCCGTTAACGGTAAACAAAGATTCGATAAAGTCACTAGCATCCAAAATGTCACTGTCGCTTTCCAGATCGCGCAAAGGCTGAAAACTGATACCCGATGAACGCTCTGAGGCAGGCTCGTAGTAAAGCCCGCCGCAAGCCATGCACGGCTGGCGGCAGCTTCTACCCTTGTCAAAAACGATAACCTGAGAATCGCGGTACTTAAAAAATTGCACCGCAAGGAGGTTAAGGAACGTTGACTTGCCTGCCCCTGTCGGCCCCATTACAGAGGCGTGTCCCACGTCAGTTGGATTAAGGCTAAAGAAGAAGGGTGTCCCTTCATGCGTAGAGCAAACCAGATGCGGGAGATCAACGCCGCAAACCTGTCCTGTGTGTTCATTGCGGCGCATCCCCGCCCAGACAGATGAAAGCGGGACAATGTGCGAAAGGGTGTTCGTCATGACAGGTAAAGCGCGGTAGTTGGCGTGTATCTGGCCAGGCATCATGGACTTAAATGCTTCAAGAGCGTTGAAAGTCTCATCCTTGCAGGTAAAGCCCTTTGAGTTAATAACAGCCTTTACCATGTCAGCCAGATGCTTTGCCGCGGTAAGGTCTTTTGACCAAACCATGACGCAGGTTGTGTAATAGCCCAGGGCGGCGATGTCTGTTTCTATCTCAATGCCCGCGCTGATGGAGTCTGCCTCCTTGACCCCGGCACCGTGATTGAGCGCCTGCGTCTGCTCTCCGGAAGTGGACTCCATGAAGGTTTGCAGGAAAGTCTTTGACGAGCCCCTGTGCGCCTTTTCTTTTTTCTGCGCTTCCTTTTTGCCTTCTTCCTTATCCATGCAGATGTAACGTGACATCCAGCGGTATTCAAGGCGCAGGCGGTTAAGGCTGTCAAGGATTGCGGGGTAAGTTTCCTCCGGGAAATCGTTGACACCCACTATGGGTATCCAGTATTCGCCCAGCCTCATGGTGAGTGTTGTACTCAATTCAGAGTCCGGCAGAATCCTATCGAGCAGTATCTGCGTTGAAGGGAAGTGGATGGGATGGCGGTTCATGGAGATACTCGAATGGAGGTAGGCAAGCGTTTCCTCGTTATTCAGCGGCTCCATAAGCATCTCGTTGGACAAGAGCGCCGCCACGGAGTCTGATTCGCTTACAAAGTATTCCACGTTTTCCCTCATGCTTTTGCCGCCGCCTTCCGCGCCGCTTTGTATAAACATCCCTGTAAGTTTTTTTAAGTTTTCAGACGGCGGCTTCCAGATAAACGTGATGTAGTAACTTGATTCAAAATGCCTGCCTGACGCGCGGAAAGCCGCCTCCCGCTCTCGGTCAACGAGATACGGCGCAAGCAGACCGTAACTCCCTGTGGGGTATTCCCATTGCGCCCTCGGATATTCCTGAGTCTGAAAACGCTGCGCCTCAAACTGGAACGCCCAGCCTGATCCCAGGCGCTTGGCGAAGTCGTTGACGCGCAAGGCCAGGTCGTTCACCTCAAACGCGCTGGAGGAATCTATGTCAGGAGCGCGGTAGGCAAAGGTACGCTGCAGGATGCCGTCCTTCTGGACGACAACCCCTTCATGGAATTTCGTGATGAAATTCCACGGCAGATGCCGGTAGAAAAATCCTATACTCTCGCTCATCATGGGATGCGTGCTCATCATGGGATGAGCTTGTCCTTTTGTTGAATGTTATCGAGTACGATGTCGATAAGCCACTGGTCGCGCTTAGTAAGAGCGCGCATTACGATATAAAGCACGGCGATGGGCACGATCATAAAATACATACGCATACCGTAGATGAACACGGTGCTCAAAACGATGAGGAGTATAAGCCCCGCCTGCGGCACCCCTCCAAGCATTTCCCGCTGGAGGAGAGAGCGGTGTACTTTCTGTTTGTACGCGCTCATGTCAACCATAATTAACCTGCAGCGGTAAAGACAGCGTCGACAATAGTGCTTGCCCCCATAATGATCGCGATAGCCACGCCAATGGCGATACAGTTGCGCTTCATCTTCTCGTTGTCTTTGTTAAAGGCGTAAGTGACGGCAGCACCGCACAGGAAAATGATCAATATTGTCCTGACGAAATTCCCTGTAAAAATATTAACAATGCTTTGCGCCAGAGTTTCCATCCCCTGCGGCATTATGTTCTGCGCAAAAAGCGGCATTGAGTAAAGTAGCACGAAAAGCGCTGTTGCGAAAAACTTCTTTGTAGTCATAGCGTAAAATCTCCTTGATGCAAAAATATCTTGAATAAAAACGTTCAGTAAATTGAATTAGGCATGAAGTAAAAGCATCTACGTCATTTTCAAGTCCTCCTGTATTTCCTTTACGGTAAGGGCTTCATCCACAACCGGGCCGAAGCCTGAGCGAAATTGCAGATGCACGATAAACTGAATGACGCTTCCCAGGTCAGGAAGCTGCCCCACGATTTTCTGGCGCAAAAGCCCTTGCAGTCGCGCGATGGTGGAGGAGGCAGAATCCGCGTGAACTGTGGTGATGTTCCCAGGATGCCCGGTGTTCCACGCCTCAAACAGTTCCGCTGTGACTTCGCCTGAGCGGAGCTCCCCGAAGATAATGCGCTTTGGTGTCCAGCGCAGCGCCGTCTGTATGGCGGCGACCGCCTGATCCTTGCGAATGTAAAGCTGAGTTGTGTTCTTGCTGCGGCACTGGAGTTCCGGTGTATCCTCAATAACGTAAAAGCGTTCATCGGGGGTGAACTCCCGCATCTTCTCGATGCAGGCGTTGGTGAATGTCGTCTTACCTGAACCTGTTGATCCTGAGACAACGATATTGCTGCGCTTCTGTATATGCCGGACGACAAGATCGTAAAGCTCATTACTCATACGACCATGAGCGCGGTAGTCCTCAAGGGTGAAGACTTTCTCGGCAGGACGGCGGAAAGTGATCTCAGGGGACTGCACCCAGGGCGGCAGGATTGCTGTCGTGCGTATATTGTACTTGGGTATGATCGCTTCAAGAGTCGGTCTTGTCCATTTGTCGATGGGGATGTCTGAGACGCTTGCAAGGCTGTTGACTATCCTCATGCGTTGGGCGGGGGAAAGGCACACGTCTGTGTCGTATACGCCTTTGGAAAAATCATCCGCCTGCACCCTCCCGTCCCCGTAGACAAAAATGTTGGTAACAGAAGGTGTCTGGAAAAACGGCAACAGCATACTGAGATCACGCAGCAAATTTTCTGTCTGGCGCGACTGGCGCTCAAGCTCATCTTCAACCCTGCCCATCGGAAGTCCCTGTGTAGTATTTGTGCAAAAGCCGCTCGAAAAACGGCGGATCGTTCCGTAACGAATCTTGGAACACTTCAAAAAATTTGGCGTGGCGCATCGTGGATGATTTAAACGCCGCATCCGCCAACTCCAAGTCAATTTCAGGACTGTACGCCAGCAGGTTCATGTGCATGAGCCTTATGTACTTAAAGAAAAGCTCCATCATGTCCCTGAGTTCTTCCGTTCGCCTGCGCAGGTCATCAATGCCCTGAAGCTTTAAGGTTTCATCTTTGTAGTCAGCGTAAATGTATTTGGCGATTGCCTCACGCACAAGCTCATTCTCGCTTTCAATCCCCCTGTCACGGCAGTAAAGGCTCATGTCCTTTTCCATTTTGGCGGTGAGGGATAAGAGTTTTTTCTTGCCGTCAAGGCGTTTTTGTTTTCTCATTTCAGATAATTTGCTATGGTTATTCGAGGTGAAGGGCAAGCAATTATTCAACAGCGCCCAGTTTTAAAAATACTATCCAATGTGTTCTGTAGAACTTCCATCCGCCGGCACAAGTCAGCAGCAGCAGCTTTTGGTTTTGCAGTTTCCCCATCTAAACCGGCGTAAATGTATGCGGCGATTGCCTCTCGCACCAGTTCACTTTCGTTTTTGATCCCCATCTTCCGGCAGTAAAGACGCATATCATTTTCCATTTTGGCGGACAGGGATAGGAGTTTTTTCTTGCCGTCAAGGCGTTTTGTTTTCGTCATTTCAGAAAGTTGGCAGTTTCGCTCTCGTAATTTGAGTCCCCTCCGCTCCCTTCGCCCTCATTCGATGAGTCTTTTTTTGGGTTTATGTCCGCTGATGAGTTAATCCTCATCACGTATGAAGTTTCAGGCGGCGGGCTTTCCGGCTCATCGTAAAGCCCTTCAAGCCTGTCCCACATGGAGGAAACCTCATCATCACCTATTGCCGTTGGCCGTTCGGAATCGTTTAAGTCAAACCACTGGCGGCTGTTAAGCTTCGCTATTGTGTCCCTTGCCGCTTTCAATGCCCCTTCTCTGGTGGAAAAAGCCGGAATAGGTTTTTTTGTTTTTGGATCTATTTTTATTCGAGACATAAAAACCGGATCTTCATAATAGACATTTTTTACCCCGATATAGGGAGGCTTGCCCTGACAGAGCAATATAAACTTATCAAGCGGGAGCTTCATCACTTCATCCGCGTTTATAAGATTCCGTTCCTGATCCTGCGATGAAATATTCTTATTGGAGTAACCTACCTGCGAGCGGCCGCCTGAATAGCTGATATTGGTGCGGTTGATAGATTCCCTGCCGCATATTTTGCTGATAAGCTCAGCGCTTTCAAGTTCCCCGGCTCCGGGGGCGTAGATAATCGTGTTACGGCAGTGTGCCAGGAAGGAGTGGTCTTTTCCGTAAATCGCGTTCAATTGGTTAAGCGACTGGAAAATTAAAAGGTAATGGATGCCGAACCCGTTATGGATACCCATGTTCATGTGCAGTTCTTCCATTTTGCCCAGCTTGTCAAACTCGTCAAGAATGAACAGAAGCGGTATTTTGAACTTACGGTTAGTGGCGCTAGTTTCGCCGCTGGTGAAACGCCTGGAAAACAAGAGAATGAACATACGGATCAGTGGGGCGATACGCTGAACATCAGAATACTGAATCGTGAGGTACAATGTTATAGGAACCTTTGTTTGTTCAAACTCGTTGATGTAAAATTCTGAGTTCCATGTGTTGCGCTTAATCTTGGCATCGGCGAACACCGCCAGCGCGTTATTTACGGTAGACAACATGGAGCCGCCTTCGTCATCTGGTCTGTTGCGTTGCGCCGTTGCCCCTTCCACAACAGCCTGGTGGATGAGCGGGTCGCCGTGATCGGCGTTTATCATAAGATCATAGATATACTTTTTGTTGTTGGGGTCTGCCGGGTCGCTTTGTGAAAGAAACTCCCTGCATCCGGGAAGGCTTTTGTTTTTCCAGTCCGAGCAAAGGCAGTGCAAAATGAGCGCTGTAAGGAAATCCTTCGCGCCGGTCTGGAAGTGCTCGCTTGTGGCGTTCCCGCCTCCTGAAGCGGGGGTGGTAAGGATGTCAGCGATAAGGTTTGCGTCACTAAAGGCGTCCTCCCCAGGTCTTATCTCCATCATCGGGTTGAAGTGATGTCCTGTGTCTCCTGTTGGCGCCCAGCGATATACTTTGCCAAACTTTGCGCGGAAGCCTGAAGTGTAATCGAAGTTTTCACCTTTGAAATCAAGGACTATCATGCTTCCAGGATATGAAAGGCAGGTAGGTATGCCAGTTGAAACGCCCTTGCCGCTACGGGTAGGGGCTGAAAGACCCGTGTTGTAAATCCCCGCCTGGACGATCTTTTGGGCTGCTTTTACCAGATGCATGATTTCTGATTGTTTTTCTTCGCTATATGCAATCTCAACTTTAGCCTCAGCAAGCTGCCCAAGTATCATCCCGCCTTCAAGACCGAGTAGCCCCGCTTTCTTTAAGTCTTTTTTATTAGCCCATCTTGCCGTGCCGAATATCTTTTGCGCCGCTCCCTTGATAATGATAAACTCAGCCAGAAAATAAAAGGCGATTGATATTGCCGAAACGTAGCCTGCTATCGTAAACGCTTCAAAAAGAAAAGGATGTATTTCTGTGCGTCTTAAATGAATGAGCATCCAGTGAAAGATGGCAAAAGGCTGGTATAGCGGGTAGGCGAAGTCTCGTATCTGGAGTACGAAGAAAGGCGATCCTACCCAGCCATGCTCATAACCCACCAGTGCGCAGAACCTTTGGGTACTCGCCCATATCCCGAAGAAAATCGCGGTAAAGGTAACGACTTTCAGCGCAAGGCTTAAAAGCTGCTCACCTTTTGCATCCCGTGGTTTGCCGCGCAGAAATTCGTTGTTATTGCTCATTGTGTTTACCTGTTATGTGTTTCAAAATGTCTTTTATATGTTCCTTAAACAAAAAATAAAAGACAAAGTACGAAAGCGCCCACATCATGTTTGCGGGAAGTCCCAAGCCGTGTTCTCTTGTAAGGAAGTAAAAACCCAAAGTAAAAGCGGCATAGAAAAATCCGTGAACCGGCAGTGAAAGCAGTTTTTTCTTTCCGCGCTTATCCAGTTCGCGTTGACGCAAATATTTCTGTATGGACTCATCATATTCCATCCCCGGAAAGAGCGCATCCAGTTCTTTTGCCGCTTCTGTGAGGTGGCTGTCGGTTTCATTGTCAAGATTCATTTTATGGAGCTATCGGTTTATTCCTCAGCATCAGCGTCATAAAGCGTATACTGATGACTCTCACCATCTTTATCGTACCACACGCAGGCGGAAGTTATTTCTCGCTTTTCGTTTGAGTGGTACATTGCCGCAAGCATGGTGCGGAACTCACTTCCGTGCCATGCACGTTCCTTCATCAAAGGGTCGTCTTGAATACCGCAGTACCATTTACTGTTGTCAACATATTTTCTTAAAGCTTCCTTGACAGCCCACCAGTACACGCCAAATAGTTTGTACCATGACTTGTTTGCCGAAAGCATTTTAACCACATTGTGTGCCTGAATATTGGCGTACATATCTTTATCAAGGGAAACTTTTTTCTCAAGGCTGTCTATCAGTTCATTGCTGTAATACATAATGTATTCTCCTTTTTCATACGCTTCTATGTTATATGAAAGACCTTCCGCAGTTGTGTTATAATAGCAATACTAAATGCCCACATATGCGTCTATAATCACAAACCCCAAAGGGATAATACAATGCACGAATCAGAAGCAATGGAATTTATAGTATCGGTATTGCGTGGCTACATGGAAAGAATCTATAAACTGCCTCTTAAAGAAAACATGGAAACCTACCTTGCCTTGGGTAACAAAATTCGCAGTTACATCCATGACAGAAATGGTCATTGGGTAAAAGTAAAAGCGGAGGGTATAATCAATAGCCTTGAAGATATGGAAACAGCTATTGTTAATGGCGAGTATAAGCCGGATTCGCTTGAAATTTGTATAGAAATAGCAATACAAACATCTGAAAAAAATATGCAAGCGTATATTGATACCTATAAAACGGAAAAACATAAAAGTCCTAAGTATGTCCATGATTTTTTCCCTCTGCCTCTTTTACGAAAGCGTTAATATCAAGGCAGTTTCTCTTTAGTTGGTGTTGAATACAGTATTCAACTGCACTGCCTTCATCGTCAGTTGATGAATTGTCATCAGAAGTGAAAGTGTTTACCATATTTCTCTTCTGGCGTGCCATTTTTTCCAGAGCGTTAATATCAAGGCGGTTTCTCTTTAGTTGATGTTGGATACAGTATTCAATTGCGCTGTCTTCATCGTCAGGTAAGAAATCGTCATTACAAACAGGCCCTTTTGTTACTTTTAACCAATATTCAGCAGTGCAATTAGAACACCTGTATTTGTGACCAGTCTTGCTGACTTTTAAAGTTTCCGGTGTTGTTCCAAACTCTGTACATATAGGGCATACAACTAAAGTGGTTGCCATATTTTTCTCCTTAAAATCTTGAACGTGCCACATGGACGCGGCTTGCAAGCTGTTGTATGTCTGCGCTTGTTTTTTCCGCGACCTGTTCAAGCAGCGAGCGTTCAAGTGCTTTTTGCTTTTCCGCTTTTTCAATTGCCTGTTTCAAAGGCGCTTCCAGTTCCGGTACTGTTTTTTCGATAGTTTCAAGAAGATCGCTGTCGCCGGTGTTGTACTGTATCCCATTGTCTATCGCATTAAGTATATCAGCTTTTCCTTCTCTGCTGAACGGGTTCAGCGGCTCAAAACCAGAATCCCGGTATTGTGCCCTCTCAATTTTAAGGCAGCCTTCATCGCCGCGGCTGAACACGAGCGGGTCAAAATCCCTTGACCGGCCGCTTACGACATTAAGATGCAATCCGTAATACTTTTCTTTCTCATCGTTGCCAAACGAGTAAAACCGCTCCAAGGCTAACGCCTTTACAACCTCTTTGGTCTTTTCATCAGCCGTCTGGAAATGGCAATATATCGAACTGCGCGAATAACTGTCTGTTTCGGATGTTAATTCAGACACCTTAAAGTTCCGGCTGAAATCGGCAGGGCGGCCATAAATCCTAGCGGTTATCTGGCGATCTTTTTTCTCCTCATCACTAAGAAGTTCCGCGCAGGTAATCTCCTGCTTTTTGAAATTAAAATCTTTGACAAGATACCGTTCCCCTCTCTGTGTGACAAAAATGTCGTCTCTGCGGAAAATCATGCCGGTTTCACCGTTATACAAAAAGGGCTTGCGGTTTTCCAAAAGACTTATGTTGTCAAACATGGGATTGGCTTTAAGTGCTGTTTCAATGCTGCCTATCTGCGTAATACGTTTTTTGTATTCCGCTGTATGCTCTTTCCCCTCAAGCGGTACAAGCGCCCCGCGTGCCAAAGACAAGTTTTTAAGATGCGCTTTCATTTGGATGCTTTGCGCTTCGGTGATCTTTTCCTGTTTTTGTTTTTCCAGTTCTTCCCTGCGTTTTTGGGCGGCTTCCTTGTCCCCCCATTCTTCGCTCAAGGCTAACTGCAGCTCATCAGCATCAATGGAGTTTTCATCGTTGGGGTTGGTAAACACTGAGGACTTGGTACGCAGCAATTGGTCAATCCAGTTGGCCTTTCGCTGCACAAGGTTTACCGAGTAGTTGTCGATAGTGCCGGAGGCAAGGTAAGTGTGTAGGGTCACTTCCTTTTGCTCGTTTCCCTGCCGGTCAACTCTCCCGTTACGCTGTATGAAATCGGACGGCCGGAAGGGAATATCGAAATGGTGGGCAGCCGAAGAGTTCTTCTGCAAGTTCACCCCCTCGCCGATACAGGCTGTCGAGCCGATTATCACCTTGTACTTGCCTGAATTATAATCAGCAATTGCTTTTGAAACTTCCTTTTCAACGGCGCTGTCGCTTTTAGCCCCGCCGCCTTTGGTAAAACCGTTTACAATAACAATTTCTTTCTCCTTAAAACCTTGGGCGACAAGTTCAGCTTTTATCTTTTCATGAATATTAAAACTCCCGTCTGAGGAAAACACCCGGTCGCAGAAAACTACCTGCCCGGCTTTTGTCCTGCTGTAAGTGTCAAAAGCGTTTTGCGCAAGGGTTGTGAGCTTGGGGTTTTTCCAGCCTGAATATTCTTGGGGGTCATACAGTTCCAAATCAAGGCTGGCTGTCCTCATACGGGAATAGAAGGTCAAAAAGTTCTCTCCGGGAAACTTTACTTCCCGTTCCTTTGACCCAAGGGATTTGTATTCATCAAGTTCCAGGGAAATACTTTTAACCGCCTCCATCTGCTTTTCATCGGCGGCGATAATGTGTGGTTGGTTTTCCGACCGCGGCTTTTCAAGCCCAATGGCATCGGGGTTGTTCTGAAAATCAGTGTAGGAAAAAAACAGGTTTTGAAGTGTTGACAGGTTCTTAAAGCCTGTAAGAATCCGCCCTTGTTTTGCCTGACCTGAACTCCAATCATAAAGCCAGCCTGTCTGGATATTGGCAAACTCCCTGATAAAGCCGTCTATGGTTGCCACGCCCATGCGCCTAAGTTCTTGCGGCGCTATGTATTGCATCATGTTGTAGTATTCAAGCGGGGAATTGGTCAAAGGCGTTGCCGTTAAGAGGAACACATTTTTCCCGTTGTTCTCCCTCCTGATGTATTCGCTTTTTTTGTAAAGGCTCATTGCTTTCACAGACTGCCTTCCGTCATTAAGCCCTGTCTCACGGGAAAGGCTTGAAGAAAAAAGATTTTTATACCGGTGCGCTTCATCCACAACCAGGGCATCGCATCCGAAATCTTCAAAACAGATGGTTGAGTTTGTCTTTCCCGACTGCGCCTTGTATTCACCCTTTAAGGCGGCCATCTCTTTTTGCCGCTCGCTTGCACCTTCTTTTTCAAGCCGGTATAAATGCGAAATATGCTTGGTAACCTCGGTATCTTTTTCAGGGGATAACTGTATTTCGCTTGCCGAACTTTCAGGCATAATGATAATGTCCGCATCGCTTCTTGCCATCGCCTGATACTTTGCGTAACGCTTGTCGCGGCTTGAGTAGCCTTGTTCTTCCGGGTCGATACAGGCAATTTTAAGGGAAGGCATAACATCCGATATTTCCTGTACCCAATCCTTCACTTTGTTGTTGGGCACTTGTAGGAATACCCGCTTGGCTTTCCCTTCCTGCCGCAATAAGGACATAAGCCCAATTGCCGTGGCGGTTTTCCCGAAGCCGGTTCCTAAAGCCGATATTCCGCACTGGTTACGGTAAAGGTGATGTATCGACTGCCATTGATGACCTTTGAGTGTTTTCCCCGCCCCGACTGCTTCCGCTTGCCGCCATCCGGCAATATCAACGTGGTATGTTTTTACAGGCGCTATGATGTGCGTTTTGAATGTGCGGTTATACGTTGATTCAAGCAGTTCGCGGTAACTTTCATGACTTGAAATAAAGGAGCGGAATAAGTCGTCATGTTCCCTGTTAAACGCATCGGTGTCATAGTAGCGGCTGCGCTGTTTTTGCCCGTTTAAGTAATACACAAGCGGGTCAGCTTCTTCCTCCCAAACGCCGTTTGTTGTTACTCCCCATTTGCCTTCGCTGTTTTTTGCGAGGTTTCGCAAGTTTCCGTTCCCCAACGCTTCTTCGCCGGAAGCCCACTGGCGGACAACTTCTTCAGGCACCCATGAAGAACGGGGGGAAAAATCCGCGTCCTCTATCGCCGTCCAGCCCACCGCTTTTTCAAGTTCGTCCGCTCCGCGCAGAAATAGCTGTTTTGCAGATGCGAAGTATTCATTTTTAAAATTGCCGGGATCAGCGAATTTGTGATATACATAGTGGGGATCATTTTGATCCGCTTCATCTTCTTGCCCTGCTGCCGCTTCCCTCAGTTCATCAATTTTTTTCCAGGCATCACCTGAAATAAAATCCTCGCGCAATTGGAAAACGCCTTCCGTAGTAAGAAATATATCTTTGTGTTCCTGCATTTCTTTAAGGAGTGAATAGCCGTTTTCAGGGAAAGAAGACATTATATTATTTACGGCTCCTTCCTTCATTTTTTCCCGAAGCGTCAAAAGGGCTGTTACCGCGCTTTGATGCCCGTCAGTAATATCAATCTCTTTGCGGTAGACATTTTTCTGTGTCAGAAGCGGATCGCCTGCGCTGATAAACGTTTCATAAATCCCCTGTACCGCGGGGTTTTCCCTGATAAATCTTTTTAATAAAGGGTCGTCTGCCGGAAGGGTATTATTTTTCTGTTCATACTCAGAAAGTTGTTTTAGGCATTCCTGCTGGTGTTGCTTGATAAGTTCAACATCCGCTTCATCTTTCATCGCCTGTTGTACGCTTTGCACTGAAGAAGCGATAGCCTTTACCTGCGATATTTTTTCTGCAAGTGTTTCATCGGCGGAGGCGGAAAGCCATGAATGCTCATCCGTTAAAACGTATACACCCTTCTCATAAACTTTGACCGCTCCGGCTCTTAATTGTTTTGATTCAAGCAGTTTTATTTCTTCGCTTGAAAGGAGAAGCCTTGCCTCCTTCTTTGAAACCTCATGTAATTCAACATTTTGCCGTAACTCATCATATATATTATCAAGCGGCGGCTGTGGTGAGAATGAGGAAAGTATTTCTGAAAGGCTTTCCGCTGTTATGTCACCTTTAATTTCATCATTGCCCCATTGCCCTGTTCCAAGGCTCCTTTGCCCGGCAATATGTTCGGGATGGTTTTCAAAGTATGTTCCGCCTATAAAATCAGTATCGCATAACGGTGTACTTTTGAATGTCTGTTCATCAATGGTAGCGATGCGCTTTTGTATATCATCAGGATGTTTTCGGAACAAAAGAATATCAGGCATAACTTGAGTATGGGTGTGGCGGAAGCTGCGGTCAGGCAATTTTACCGCTCCAATAAATTGCGCTTTTTTATTTACCTCAAGACGGAAGCCTTCATTCGTTTTATTTTCAAGCACTCCGGGAGCGGCAATGAGCGCCATTGTTCCTTCCGGTTTAAGGTTATCAATAGCGCGGCTTACAAAATAATTATCAAGTGATTTTTCCCCGCTCATATCAAGGGCTGCAAGTTCAGCACCGCGTTCCCCGAAAGGCGCGTTCCCGATAACATGGTCATAGCCGCCTGCTTTATCGGAAAGGTTAAAGGCTTCAAAGCTCATGTGCAGTACTTCGGTTTTTTCATTCGTATGAAGAAGGTCTGCGACTTGCGCCGTTCTCGCATCCAATTCTACACCGGTAATGTTAAGGGATTTGTTCTGTGGAGCATACTCAAAAAACACCCCGCTTCCGCACGATGGTTCAAGGATTTTCGCGTCATCTGAAATGCCTCCCGACTTTTCAAGCAACTGCCATACAAGATGCGCAACAGGAGGAGATGTATAGTAATCGTACAATACCCCGCGTTCATTATCAGCGGAAATGCCGCCAAACCCGCTGTAGCGGCGCAGTATTGCTTTATCCTCATCACTGACAACATCATCTGCGGCCTTTTGCAGTATGGTAATTCCCTGGCGGTTATATTCTTCCCGCTGGCGCAGTGAAAGGCGAGAATCGAAATCGCTCCACGCGCCGTAGGGAGTCAAGTTTTGCTCTTTGCTTTCCGCCGCTATCCTGTTTTCTTCTTTCGGCTCAGGGGAAAGGATGGCATACAGGTATCGGTGGAAACTTTCCTTATCCGTGCAGCCGTTTTCGCGCATCTGTGCAAGTGTTGTTTCCCGGTCTTCTTTTGCCATGTCCCGTAGCAGGAACCGCGCGGCTTCGATGCGGTCGCTTTTGAATTCCTCAGCAATAGCCGAGAAGTTAAACGCAAAGTTTTCAGGAGTATTGGGAAAGGGAATAACCATGCCTGTATGCTCAATAAGTGGCGGCTGGACTTGTTTCTCAATTGTCTCTGTTGGCTGTGATGGCGTATCAAAATCAAGCGTCAATTGGTCACCGATTTTGAAAAGAATGCGTTCTCCTACAGGTCTGAAGCGTTCCGGGAATTTTTCCTTGACAGTTTCCTTGTATCGTGCTACGTTTTCAGTAAGAAAACCGAATATGTTTTGTAGTACGTCGGGCGGGTTCGGTCCGGGAGGCAAAACAGAACGGCTGGCGGACAGTGTTGATATAGCTTGGAAGCCCGCTTCCATTCGCCACGCGACAGCCGGTTCGGTTTCCTTTTTGTTAATGTACAGTAGCCTGTTATCTGCAATTGTCGCTTCAAGCCATTTCTGAAAGTTTTCTCTGCCATAGACAGATTTTACAAGGTTTATGTCTATTTCCGCTCCGTTCAGATTACCTTTTTGTGAATATGCGATGGGAATAATTATCTGCTTTCCATTTTTATCGTGAAGAGCTATAACGCTTACTATTTCTGCTTCATTGTTAGGGTCTTGAACAATGCACAACGGCTTTTTTAACTGCTCAGGAATTTGTTTTAAAATATCCTCACCTAAGTTGTGATAATTAAATCCGTCAAAAATACCCTCAGACCGTAGCGTCGCGTATAAATGATTAGTAGTTATAGCCATCGGCAGTCGTTGAAATCCCAATTCTTCATATACACGCGGGGTCATTCCCAGGAAGATGTGCGGCTTTTTTGGCAGTGTTCC
>JAIRQD010000016.1:0-8478 GCA_031256655.1 Treponema sp. | reverse complement strand
ATCGGAGGGTGAGGAGCCCATTTGCTTGGATTCCCCGCATAGGAGACGATAAGCTTTCTGTAGGAAAGCCGGCTCCGGCGCGGGTTCTCCAAGCGGGCGACGAGTCCCTCCTATCCGCCCCACCGGGTATTGTTCAGGCTATTTACGTAGCATAATTTTGTCAAACTAAGAATTGTTGACAGATGGCACGGCAAAAATGCTTTCGCATTTTCGCCGCTGCCGCTGTGTTTTTTAATGCTTGGGCAAGTCAAGCCGCTTCGCACACAAGTTGTTGATAACGTTGGCGCTGTGCGTAATAACGAGCATTATGCAGTTTGTTTCCGCCTGGGCTTTTTTCAGGTTTTCTATGATAATCGTTTCAGTTTCCTGATCCAAGTCTGATGTAGGTTCATCCAAAATCAATACATCGTAATCGCGCGCCAACGCACGGGCAAGACCAACCCGCTGCCGCTCGCCGCCTGACAGGGCTGAAGCGCTCTCATCCATCGAAAAGTGATCGATTGAGCTGAGCGTTGCCGAATCGCGAATGCGCTTTTCAGAGTATTCTTTGCCGAAACTGATGTTATCGTGAATCGTTGAGTCAAAAATGTATATCTCCTGGGGCAGCACCGCAACGCGGGCAAGATAGCTTGCCGGGTCTATAGAAGTGTTGCTTTTTCCGTTTACCATTATTTCCCCTTGAGTAGGCGTTACTTGCCGCGTCAAAAGGCGCATGAGCGTCGTTTTGCCCGTACCGGAAGGTCCGACAATGGCAAGAGAATCGCCCCGCTTCAGTTTGGTATTCAGACCGCTTAGCACCATTCCGTGCATACTGTCATCCGGGTATCCGAAACCCAAATTGTTAAACTCAAGTTCATCAATTTTTTCAATCTTTTCAAGATCATGCGGCTCATCAGCCTCATTGGTCAACAGTTCCTCAAGGCGCTGCTCAACAGCTTTTCCGTTCTGCATATCCACATTAAAATCCGTCAACGCTTTTACAGGCTCTTTCAGCCGCGGCAAAAGGTAATAAAACGCAATTATGCCGCCAATCGTTATGTTGCCGCCGCGGACAAGGTACAAAATACCTGCCAAAATCGCGGCAACAGGAACGATGTTTGTGATAATGTTTGTCGCGGCCTTTGACAAGGCTTCCCAGTATTTCAGGCGGCTAAGTTTGTGCTCGTATGTATCAACGATCTTTTCAAAATACTCAGCGGAATGTTCCTCAGCGGCGTAAAGCTGAATTGTGTTAATCCCTGTCAAAGTCTGGTTCGCATCAGACATGAGCGCTGAAAATCCCTCCCGCTCTTCAAGGGCGCTTTTTCGCAGAAAGCGGTTAATCTGGCTGTATACAAGGAAGAAAACCAGGGCAATCGCCAAAGTCATAAGCTTCATGTACACGTTCAGGACAAAAAGAAACACCAAAATCACGACAATGTGTAGAAGGTTCAAAAACAACGTTGGTGTCATCATGAGCTTCATGCGGGAATATATATAGGAATCGTTAATAACTTTGTTATTTATGTCGCCAACTGTGTGGTGCAGAAAAAAATCGTACTTTTTGTGGAGGACGTTTGAGAAAAAAAAGCCGCGGGTAACGCCCGCCCCCCTGTTGATTAGGTCAGACCACATATACCCTTGAAGCCAGTCAAGGAAAAAGCAAACCAGAAGCAAGCCGACGATTGTTCCAACGATAAACAGGTAAGCTGAGCCCTCGCCGACATACGGATACAGCTCGTCTATTAAAAAATTCATAAAAAGCGGCGGCAAAAGCCCCACCAGAATATGCACGGCACTTACAGCCACAACGAGGTTGCGGTATTTGCCCAGCGGGCGTAACACTTTTGAGAGTTCTTGTGATACCATCATAAGGAAGTCAATCTATAGAAAATTACATAATTTGTCAAGGGCTAAATGTCAGAAAATGTCAAAGAATGTCAAAGAATCTCAAGGATATGCACAATACGGTGAATAAAATACAGAAAAACGAAAATAACCACAACCAAAGAGACAAAGTTAAACGACAGCCTTTTTTTGTGAGTCTAGCCTATCAAGTTTTCCGCAGTTTCAACGAAACACCCCTTATCCGAGCCGTTTCCTCAAAAAACCTTACAGCGTTTACAGCTTTCTCTTTTAAAGGCATTTCGCCTTTTATTTCCCCAGTTATACGATGCATGATGTTTGCCACATCTTGCACATCTAAAAGGTTGACCGCAAGACAGAAAAAGCTTTTCCGCCGCCCGTCATCACAGTTGTTTAACAGTTCCTCAAGCGCTTTGATTTTTTCGTTCTGTTCGGCTATGTAGGCTTCAATCCCGATACGCTTTGCTTTGTACATGTCGCGCATCTGGTTTTTGTGGGTGATAAACGAATCGCTTGCATCAATGCCGTTATATTTTTCACACGGATAATCTTCGCACAGGTAGCAAAACTCAATCCCCTTTCGCTGACAACACGACAATATGCCGCATGGAGGATGCACTTCGGAAAAGCCTTCACCGGCGCAGCCCGGGCACCGGGAAGAGCCTGATATGTAATAGCGAGGACACAGCCCGCAGTTAAGACCACACGCCGCAAAGATTGGGTATTTTCTCAAACTGTATTCCATACGAAAATTATACAATCCGTCTGGCGTTTTAGCAATCTAAACACTGTTTTGAAAGAAGCGCAATTTGTCCGATAATTAAAAACAGCGTTATGAAAAGTAAGCTTTATATGCCGATTTTGCTCGCGGCAGCGTTTGCCGCCGTTTCCCCTTTTTTGTTTTCACAGCAGCAGGCGAACATTATAGAAATTCCCGGCACCGACATTGAAAGTCAGTTGGAGTGGTTTATAGCCAACGCGGCAAGCAACACAAGTTACCTCATCCGTTTAAGCGAAGACGTTACAATTGCCCCGCAAACATTTATTTTGCCGAGGGTGCGCAATGTCACTCTCACAATTTACGGCGAAGCGCCTGAGCAAACTTTAACGCATGAGGAGGCGGGAAACCTTTTCCTTGTTGGGTTTGGCGTTACCTTGATCCTGGACGGCACAATTACCCTTTCCGGTTTCGACGGCAACGACAGTGAGCTCGTACACGTAAACAGCGGAGGTACATTCATAATTAACGATGCCGTGACATTATCGGGCAATCACGGCAGCGGTGTCGCGAATTGGGGTGAGTTTATAATGCGCGGCGGGACAATTTCAGGCAATTCCGGCGCTTTGGGAGCCGCAGGAGGTGTGCGCAACTGGGGCAGGTTTTCAATGTACGGCGGTGAGATTTCCGCCAACTCAGGCGGAAACGGGACAGAGGTTTTGATCGGCGGCTCAGGCGGAGTTTTTAACGCCGGCACATTCACGATGCACGGCGGGGTAATTTCAGGCAACTTAGGCGGCGTAGGCGGCGGAGAAGACGGCAGCAACCGCTGGGGAATAAGCGGTGGAACAGGCGGGGTAAACAGCTCAGGCACCTTCATCATGCACGGCGGGGTAATTTCCGGCAACTCAGGCGGAGAAGGCTACGAAGGTCGTTGGGGCGGCATTGGCGGGGTGGGCAACGCCGGGCGCTTCACGATGTACGGCGGGGAAATCACAAACAACGTTCACGGCGGCTTGGGGCCGGGCATTGACGGCAGCCTCTGGTACGGCTGGGAAGGCATTGCAGGCGTATTCACATCCGGCATATTTACCCTGCGCGGCGGGCAAATATCAGGCACAGGCGCAGGTGGCAGTGTCGGGGTGTGGAGCTTTCGCGGCGGAGTGCCTACCGCTTACGGAGTTTTCCGCATAACTGACGGAATTGTCCGCGGTCTTTACGCACAAGATGGGGCGTTAAACGCAAGCGGGGCTTTGCGCATCGTAGGGCAAGTTACCACCGCCCGTTTCGGCAGGTTCAACAACGCGGGCTTTTTTGTTTCGCTGGGCAACTTGCGCGACACCGACAATACAATCCACGTCGAAGACGGTGTTTTGCGGTAATGGCACTTTTTACAGTCGTAACAATAGAAGATATGATGGCGGTGCGGGAAAAACGCTCTTTAACGCAAAAGGAGCTTTGCACCAAATATAATTGCCCTTTAGTGAGTTACACGTTAAATATCGCGGGTCCCGTCAAACGCTTTAAAAATGCCGACCGCTGTTTTTATGAAGGCAAACAAGAAATCGAAAAATATCTTGCACATTCAGGCTTTACAATTTATGAGTACGTTTTGACGAATGAGGCAAGCGGACTTGAATGCATTTGGGCAATAGCTGCGGATGATGTAGTTTTGAAAAAGGCGATGGCGCACATCGAAGAGCAGCATCCGCTTGGGCGGCTTTTTGACATTGACGTTATCTCTGAAGGCGGCGAAAAAATTATGCGTAAGTCGCTCGGCTTGCCTCTGCGCTCTTGCCTTGTTTGCGGTAAAAGCGGACACGAGTGCGCGCGTAGCCTGAATCATCCGCTTGAGGAAATACTCAAAAATACAAACGATATAATCGACAATTATTTTTTTCACATCGATGCTGAAACAATTTCGCGCTGTGTTATTCGCGCGTTACTTTATGAGCTTTCAGTTACTCCAAAACCCGGCCTTGTTGACCGCCACAATAACGGCGCGCACAAGGACATGGATTTTTTTTCGTTTATTGACAGCACCGTAACATTAATTCCTTACTTTCACGATATGGCGCTTGCCGGAATGAAAAACCGCCGCGTTCCTCTCGGCAATTTATTGGCACAATTACGCAGACGCGGCTTACAGGCGGAAAATGAAATGCTTGAGGCAACAGGCGGAATAAACACGCATAAGGGAATTATTTTTTCATTGGGGATAATATGCGTTTCCTGCGGTTACATTGACTTGCCGCCCGCTTTGCCTGGCGGCAAAGCGGACGTTTTGATGAAAGATATTTTTGAAACCGCAAGCGCGATAGCCTTGCCCGCCCTTGAAACTGACTTTAAAGGAATTACGGAGGAAAACGCGCGCACAAACGGAGAAATGGCTTTTGCAAAACACAATTCAGGCGGAATCAGAGCGGAGGCTGCAGGAGGTTTTCCTTCTGTTCGCGAACACGCAATGCCCGCTTTTGAAAAGGCGCTAAAACGCGGCTATTCACTTGAAGACGCAGGACTTCACGCGCTATTGCATCTTTTGGCAAATGTGGAAGACACCAACATTATAAGCCGTAGCAGTTTTAACTCACTATTTGAAATTCAGCAAAACCTGCGCGTTTTTTTGAAAAATCATCCTGACGAAAAAGCCGTGCGCGAATACGCGTTTGAGTTGGACAAGCGGTTTTGTGAGCTTAACATAAGCCCCGGCGGCTGCGCAGATTTGCTTGTCATAACGTATATGATGCATTTTATCATCGAGCGGTTTACAGCGCGGTTTTGATTTTCAATTTCTGAATAGCTCTATTTTGCCTTTCACGTAATCAAGACTTTCGTGATTAAGAACCGCGCGACAACAACCTGAAAACTTTTCCACCTTTTGCCATCCGCGGCTTAAAAACTTCATTCCGCTGCCTTCAGAAAACCAGTTTACAAGCGATATATTTTCCCTGTCAACTTCAATAACATTAACGCCTTTTTTTCCCATTGCGCTTCCTGAATTAAAAAGGCACGGGGACGGAAGCTCATCCCCGTAAAGGGTAAGCCGCGGTCCTTCTTCAAGCCTTTCAGATTTTTTAAGCTTTGCAAGTTCAAGACGCAACGCGGAAACTTCTTTTACAATGTGCTCTTTTTCTTTTTCACAGGCTTTAGGATAATCGCGGCAATGACGTTCAATTTCAAACTTGATATAATCAAAGCGCCCAAGCGTTTGAAAAAGCGCACGGTGCGTGTGCCCGATTATCGAAATGCAATTGTTTTTTAGTGAAAAATCATAAGCCTGACGTTCAACGGAAAAACGCCTGCGCGGACTGCGGGCGGAAGATATATTTCGTATGCCAATGGGCTTTAACAAGTATTTTAATCCAACGCGAATGAGACGGTTAAAACTGGTGTACACTTTGGAGGACTGATGCCCATGATAAACATAAATCGGTATAAGCCCGGTTTCTATGCGAACAAAGTTATAAAGCGGATACGGGTAGTTTTTTTCAAAAATGAGCCCTTCATCATGATTACCCAAATTTTTATAAAGCCGCCCGGCAGAAGCGAACAGGTCAAATACGCTGTACATTTGCGGCCACTCATTTTTTATGCTTTTGAAAGAATTTTTTGCAAGTTCTTCAATATCGCCGTTCAAAATCAACTGCCAGCCGTTTTCAAAGTAATATTTTTGAAGGATTGTTCTTACAATATCGCTGTTGTGGCGAAAATCATCCCCGCGTCCGCATCCCATGTGCAAATCGCTAATGATAAGCACTTTCCCGCCCGGGGATTGAGGTTCTATAGACGCAATATCGATAATTGAGCCTGACTTAAAACGCGGATTAAGCATATCCACGAAAAAAGATGCCGCCATTTATATTAGTATAGTATACCAGTAGGTGGAAAGGAACAAGACTAAAGCCATTTTAGTGTTTTTTAGATGAAATCGTTGCCGCATTTGATAAACAAAATTTTATGTATTGACAGATTTTGGATTTTATGTACAATGAAAATCTATGAAGACTATCCTCGTTGTTGATGACAGCCGCGTTATGAGAAACATAGTAAAGAATGTTTTTTCTGAGCTTAAGGTTCCATGCCATTATCTCGAAGCAGAAAACGGGAAGAAAGCCTATCACCTTCTTGAGACTAACAAAGTGTCTTTAGTCTTCTTGGATTGGAATATGCCTGAGATGGATGGTATGGAGTTTTTGAAGAAGGTAAGAAGTATGCCTGATTACAAAGACCTTCCCGTTATAATGGTAACTTCCGAATCCGCAAAATACAATGTGGTTGAAGCACTCCAAAACGGGGCAACTGACTATATTGTAAAACCTGTGCGTGAGAAAGTATTTATCGAGAAGGTTTCGGAGATACTTTTTTAAATTATACTTGACTAAATTAGGGGGTCTTTGTGGAGAAATATATCAAGCCTTTTGTTGATGTCTGTGAGGCGGTATTTCGCGATTTCTGTAGTACGGAAGTGAAGGCCGGACGGGTTTTCTTCGCATCAAAGGGTGAATATTCAAAGGACTGGGATATTTCAGGGATCATCGGTTTTTCCGGTGAAGCGTCAGGCGCTGTGGCAATTTCATTAACCGATACAACCGCCTGTAAGGTTACCGATATACTGACTGATGGCGTGTCCCACGACAAAATGGACGATGACGTAATTGACGCTGTAGGTGAGATTATCAACATTATCGCCGGTAACGTTAAGAAAAACTTTGAGGAAGAACTGCGGATAAAAATTTCTCTCCCATCAATTGTAAAGGGCAAAGATCATACGATCGTATGGCCGTCAGACAAAACGAGGATTATTTGTATTCCTTTTTCAATTTTTGAAAGTCATGAATTTTGTCTTTCCATAGCAGTTGAACTAACCAAATAAGCAACGGTGGAGAATGAAGAGCGGCGCAGTACAGAGATTTTTTAACACTGTAATCATAGGGAATCGGTACTCGACACTTGACGGCGGTCAGCAGGTAAGTTACGCCACGATAAGTAGCTTTTTTTTGTTGCTTATCATTCCTTTGACTATAGTTGCTACAACCTATGTTGGCGTTTTTACCTACCGGCTTTACATAAAATCCTTTATGATTTTATCCTGCGCGGCTAGCGTTCTCCTTCTGCGAACAACAAGGGTTCCCCATAAATACATTCCAATTTTTCCGGTTTTTTTCTGCGGACTTTATTGGCTTTACCTTCTTCACACAGGCGAGCTGGATTTGTGGATTTCGATTTGGCTTTTGGCTTTTCCGCCCACTGCCATTTTGCTCTGCGGGTTGGCCGTCGGTCTGGTTCAGACGATTTTTGTATTCATTACAATACTTTTATTCAAATTCACCCCGCTGTCTCCAATAGACCCTGATCCTCTCATAAGTTTACGTTACATTCTTTTTTACCTTTTCATAACCGGCGTTGTCATTGTAACTCAACGCTTGCGAACGCTGAGCGAAAGGACACTGCGAACGCTTAACTCTGAGCTTGCGCAAGAGAAGAACATCATTCGCACAATGGAAGATAATATCCCCCACGGCGTTTTCCGTATGGACAAGGAGCTTAAAATCCTTCCCTTGTATTCAAAACCGTTGATTTCAATCCTCTCATATTATGATTCAGACCTCGCCGGCAAAAACTTCCTTGACGTACTTAGTTCTTCCTTGAGTGGTCCGCAGTTAAAAATTATACGTGGTTACTTTTCTATGGTTTTTGATAAATCAAAAACTATCAAGGTTTTGGAGTCAGCAAACCCCATTGGCGAATTTGAATATAAAGTTGATGACCGTGTTAAAATTCTAAGTACAAGGTTCCGTTTGGTAGAATCCGAAGACTCCGAACCTGTAATTGTCGGGGTTATACAAGATGTTTCAAGGGAAAAAGAGTTTGAAAGGGAGCTTCAGGCTCAGAAAGACGCTCAGGAACTTGAAATG
>JAIRQD010000128.1:0-13337 GCA_031256655.1 Treponema sp. | reverse complement strand
GGGATTTGGTGACACTTCTATAGTGCCATTCATAAGTTTCACAAGGTCAAGCGAAATTGTCAGCCCAAGTCCGGTTCCTACCGAGCGTGCGGAACCTTGAGCATCGAATTGGGCAAAGCGGTTAAAAATATGCGATTGTATTTCCTCATTAATGCCTATACCTGTGTCAATTATGAATATGTTTAAGATTTCATGTTTGGAGGTTTGAGTTAACTCAACTTTTACGATAACGGTTCCTTCGTTTGTAAACTTTACCGCATTTTTTACAAGGTTAAGTATGACTTGACGCAGCCTGATGAGATCGCCTTCAAAAATGATTGTTGCTTCCGGTGGTATTGATGATGCAATGCCAAGCCCTTTTTGATGAGCCTCGATTGCAATCATATCTACAACCTGCTCAATGAGATCTTCCAAATTGATCTCGTTTTTTTCCAGTTCCATTTTTCCTGCTTCTATTTTTGCGTAATCCAAAACATCGTTGACAAGTGACAAAAGTATTTCTGAGGAAAATTTAATTTGCCGGCAATATTCTGTCTGCTCACGATCCAGTTTAGTTTCCGATAAAAGTTCACATGTTCCAATTATTGTTTGAATCGGTGTGCGGATTTCGTGGCTTACATTTGCAAGGAATTTGCTTTGTGCATTTCTGGCTTTTTCAGCTATTTCCTTTTCTTGAACAAGTTTGTCCAAATCAGAAAGAGTATATTTTCTCAAAAGTTTGCCTTTAACACTTCAATGGATTTTTTAAAAATATCTTTTGCCTTTACAGGCTTTATAAGATAACTCCGCACTCCAAGTTGCACTGCCTGTATCATTACTTTCCGCTGTGCAACTGAAGATAAAACAATAACCGGATAGTTAATATTTCTGGATTGCAAGACTTTAAGAACTCCAAAACCGTCAACTTTTGGCATATTAAGATCAAGAAACGCAAGATCAAATTCTTCATTATCAATAACGGCAAGAAACTCTTCACCATTGGAAAAATAAGAAATTGTTGCTCCGGTTTTAATAAATGTTGTTTTTATCAATTCCTGAATAACAAAATCATCTTCAATCACAGCAATTTTTAAATCCTCAAGCATATTTTCCATTAATTCATTGGTTGCGCTTTTTATTTCAGCGTCGAATTTTAAAGCAACAATTTCTGAATCTCCTATGTTGTTCGCTTTAAGCAGCCTGTCACTAATGATTTCAGCTTTTTTTTCACCGGAAACAATGTCTAAGAGATCAATGCCCGACAAAAGATCATCAACGGCAAATTGGAGATTTGAAACAACCCCAATATCATCATATTTTCTTTGCTCGTAAATAAATTGGCGGGTAAAATCATCAAGCGTTAGAATACGAATATGACGCAGTTTTGCCCGTGAAGCTTTAATCACCGTGTCTAGAAGCTTTTCCATGTTTGGGGCATCCGCTAAAGTCATTTTTACATCACTGAACATAATTATAACTTTCGGAACTTTTATTTCGTAGATATTTAAAAACTCCATTATCTTAAATCCAAGCAGTTCCAATTTATCACGGTTAAGTCCCTTTGCGATTTCGACAAAAATAATATTGTCGTTTACATGGGCTTCTATAATTCCGGGGCTTTTGTCAACCGTAAATGGAATTCCTAAAAGTTCAGAAAACGCTGCAAAAAGCGCGTCAATTTTAATCGGCTTATTAAAAACTTTTTTTACATTATACGGAATAAGCTCGATTAGCCGTTTTTGATCAATGCGCTGTGCAAAAATTATAACCGGAATATTTACAGTATTGGGATCTTCCCTTTTTGGTCTAAGCGCTTCCATAACTCCGTTACGGCTTAGGTGATAATCAACAATGATTAAGTCGGGAAGTATATTTCTTATTTTTGTCGCACCGTCAAGAGCATTTATTCCAATGCTTACACCAACGCCATTTTCTTCAAGCTTTTGGCGCAAATATTCACGGAACATGGACGATTCGCCGATTATTAAAACTTGTTTCACTTAATTATTTTTACCTAATTATATTGTATAAGACAGCCTGCCATCTAGCAAGACCAAAAGCCAAAGTTTGCGTTTAATGGTATAATTAAGCGATTATTATTAAGCGATTATATGGAGGGTATTATGGGGAAAAATGTTCTTGTCTTTTTGGCTGAAGGCTTTGAAGAGGTTGAAACGGTTACGCCGATTGACTATTTGCGGCGTGCAGGAATTAACGTTACCGTTGCGGCGGTGGGAAAACCGGCGGCTGGAAATGCGGTAGACCTTCTGGTCACAGGCGCGCGCAATATACAGGTTTCCGCCTGCACCACCGTGGAAAAGCTTTCAAGCGAAAACAAGCTTGATCCTTCAGCGTGGGATGCCGTTGTTGTTCCCGGCGGGCTTCCCGGAGCGGACAATATTGCCGCTTGCAGAGTTTCCGGGGGTTTTCTAAAAGCGATGTCTGCGGCGGGAAAACTCACCGCGGCAATCTGCGCATCTCCTGCGCGCGTACTTTCACCTTTGGGGCTTTTGGCGGGGAAAAACTTTACCTGTTATCCGGGGCAGGAGGAAAGGGTTTTCACAGAAAAGCCCGCCAGCCCCGGCGCTGCGTACAAGGCTGATCCGGTTGTTGTTGACGGCACCGTAATCACAAGCCGCAGCGCGGGAACAGCGGGCGTTTTTTCCATTGCTATCGTCGCATACTTGCTCGGCGATGCGGAAGCGAAAAGCCTGGCGGAAAAACTGCTTTTGTAAAAGCAACTTTTCCGCCATCCGCCATAATTCGCAAGTCTGTTATTTTGGCGAAGCGATAACGTCCTTCATCTCCGGTTTTTTTGCCAGCTCGTCTTTAAGACCTTCCGCCCTGCTTTTGTTCACATAATCCTTACTCTGGAAGGAATATGTGAATTTGGTGTGTATGTCGTAAGTTCCTGACATAAGCGCGTAAGCGTCTTCGGTCATTACCAGCTCTTCATCTGTGGGAATGACATAAACAGGAATTTTTGATTCAGGCGAACTGATAAGCGTTTCGGCATTGCGCGTGCGGGCGAGGTTGTTTTTTTGAGGATCAAAAATAATGCCAAGCCCGTCAAGCCCTGAAAGGATTTTCTCGCGCATCCACGAGGAAAACTCACCAACACCCGCGGTGAACACCAGCGCGTCAACGCGCCCCAAAATAGCTTGATAAGCGCCAATGTACTTTTTGATGCGGTGCGCTTCTATCTGGGCGGCAAGAATTGCGCGCTCGTCCCCTTTATCAGCCGCCGCTATAACATCGCGCCTGTCCACAAGCCCGCCGGTAATACCTGTAAGACCTGATTTTTTATTGAGCGCGTTTTCAATGTCAGCCGCGCTCATTCCGGTTTTGCGCATCACGTAAAACGGCATCGCCATATCTGCATCGCCTGAACGGGTTCCCATCACAAGACCTTCAAGCGGGGTAAGCCCCATGCTTGTGTCAAAGGAACAGCCGTCTTTCACCGCGTTTATTGAAGCACCGTTGCCCAAATGCGCAATGATGGCGTTGGTTTTAAACGGGTCTTTTCCCAAAAGCACGGCTGCGCGTTTTGCTGTGTAAAGGAAACTTGTGCCGTGAAAACCGTAACGTCTTACCGAATAGTTTTGATACCATTCGTAGGGAACAGCGTAAAGATACGAAGCAGGCGGCATTGTCTGATGCCATGCGGTATCCATAATTGCGCAGTGCGGCACATTGGGGAGCACTTTTTGCGCCGCCTGTATTCCCATGATGTTTGCGGGATTGTGAAGCGGGCTTAAATCGCTTATCTCGCTAAAAACATCCAGCGCCGCACTATCCACAACAACGCTTTTTGTGAACTTATCCCCGCCATGAACCGTGCGGTGCCCTACCGTCTTGATTACGTTCATATCGGAAATAACCCCAACATTCGAATCGGTAAGCGTTTTGATTATAAGATTCACCGCATCTGTGTGTGTTGGGCAATCGTGAGCGTTCACATACTCTTCTTTGCCCCTGGCTTTGTGGCTGATTGACGAGCCGCCTTGAGTGACTTTTTCCACCAGACCAACCGCTAAAATGTCCTTTTTTTCCCAGTCATATACCTGATATTTCACAGATGAGGAGCCACAATTCAATGTCAAAATTACCATTTTTACACCTCGCTTGATTTGCATTATTTATCTCAATCTCACTCTATCCTAACATGGCAAACGTATAAAAGAAAAGCTTTTTCCAGTTTTTTTTTGCAATTTTTTCACCTTTTTACTATAATTATAACTAGTTTAAGCTGTTTGCAGCGATTTAGGTTGCCGTGCGGCTTTTGATTCGTGGCGAGGGTTTAATACCCCGCCCCTCTGGGGCGTTCCTAAAGGTATTAGACCTGAGTCCAATACCTTTTGAGAACAACATACCTCGTGGCTCTGCCGCGAGGTTGTTGATTTAAAAAATTGCATGTAAAAAAAGGACATTTTATCGATGAAAGTGCGTGATCTGTTGAGAACGCCCGCAATGGTTGCGGCGTTTACTGCAGTTTTTGTGCTGCTTTCCTTTCTTCCAGCCTATTTTATAAGAATGCCGCAGTGGGTTTCAAAAGCGGCAGGCTCAAACCACAATACGGCAATAAGAGCTGACGGAACGCTTTGGGCATGGGGAGGAAATGGAAACGGGCAGCTTGGAAACGGGGCGACAAGCAACAGCTTTCGCCTGACACGTTTGGGCAACGGTAGAAGTTGGGCGCACGTGTGCGCGGGAACTTCCCATTCAGTTGGATTAAAGCGGGATGGATCGCTTTGGGCGTGGGGGAACAATGAGCGCGGTCAACTGGGGGATGGTTCAGGCGGATGGGAAGATTCGCGGGGAGAACGGCACGTCCCAATCCGTGTTGGAACAGCGCGAAATTGGAAAACTGTTGCCGCCGGCGCTTTTTTCACCGTGGGGATACGGAAAGACGGAACGCTTTGGGCATGGGGAAGCAACGAACACGGACAACTTGGCGATGGTACGCAAATTGACCGCAACGTTCCGGTTCGCATTGGCGCAAGCTCTGACTGGGTGAGTGTTGCCGCCGGCGGCAGGCATGTTGCCGCGATAAAACGGGACGGATCGCTTTGGACTTGGGGCGCAAACTGGGACGGGCGGCTTGGTGACGGCACGGATATTGCCCGCAATACGCCGGTTCGTGTTGGAGAAGCGATGTTATGGAGATACGTTGCCGCCGGAAACGCCCACACCGTTGCGATTGCAGAAGACAGGTCGCTTTGGGCATGGGGAAGCAACGAACACGGTCAATTGGGAGACGGTACTCAAAATAACCGCCGTGAACCTGTAAGGATTGGCACAGTGAAAAACTGGTCAAATGTTGCCGCCGGGCTTTTTCACACTGCCGCAGTCCGCTATGACGGATCACTTTGGGCGTGGGGAGCCAATCGGGACGGGCGGCTTGGTGACAGCACATTCTCCTGCCGCAATTCTCCCGTGCGCATAGGCATGGGAGCAGACTGGGAGAAAGTGTCCGCCGGAGACAGGCACACAGTAGCGGTCAGGCGGGACGGTTCGATTTGGTCGTGGGGGCACAACGGACAAGGACAGCTTGGAGATACTGCAAGATACGACCGCCGTATGCCCTCGCTTGTGGCTTTACCGTAGGAATATTCCCGCACGGCACTTGCGCTTCTTTGCACCTCGCGTTATGCTTATCGCCATGTATCAGGCGAGGGTGGAGGCTGAATTTTCGGCGGCGCATTTTTTGAGTCACTATCAAGGCAAGTGCGAGAATCTTCACGGGCATAATTACAAAGTGCGGCTTTGGGCTTCCGGTTCGCGGCTTGATGAAGGCGGAATGCTTGTGGATTTTTCGCTTTTGAAAAAAGCGCTGAAGGCGGCGCTTGAGCCTTTGGATCACAGTAACCTAAACGATATGGTGGTGTTCAAAAATGACCCAAGCGCTGAACGCATTGCTCATTATATTTTTGATGCCGTGTACGGAAAATTAGCGGAACTTGGTGTTGACAATTCGCTTTTAAGCGCTGTGGATGTCTTTGAAAGCCCGACAAGTATGGCGCGTTATACACCGGAAGTTAAAACATAAAAATCATCACTCTTGCTTTGCGCTTGTTTTTGCGCCATGTTTGGAGTATAGTAATTAACATGAGGTTTCCCTACATTAAACTGAAAAACACGTTGGCGCTTGCGCCGCTGTTGACGCTCTTTCTGTTGTTTTCCTGCGCGACAAGATCAACGGAAATTTCTTACGACTTAACTCCCATGCAACTCATCCAGCGGGGGCAGGAAGCATCGGCGCAAAACAGGTTTGCGCTTGCGCTTTTGCATTACCAAACAATCATTGAACGTTTTCCCGACGATCTTTATTTCGTTTCCGCCGCCGAGTACGAAATCGCGTTTATTTATTACAGACGCGAGGCGCGCCGCGCTCCGTGGAATAGGAACTTTGATGAGGCGCGAGCCAAGTTTACAGCGCTTTTGGCGCGCTACGAAGGACCTGACGCGGAACTGCTTCCGCCGCAATTCAGGGTGCTTTCAGAAATTGTGCTCGCGCGGATAGAGGCGGCAGAAACCAACCCTCGCATTTGGTAGCCTGCCACGTTCTCCGCCGCGCGCCGGAAAACCGCGCCGGAAAACCTATGGGTGAGGCAACAGTATCGCGCTTATCCTGACATTCTGCTCCGCCGCGCTTGAGAACACCATGTCGCGCGTGATCCGTCCGCGCGGGCGCGGGTGCGGCGGCGCGTCCCCGATAAGAATAACAAGACGGCTTTCGGCTGCCCAGGGGAATTGCGTCACGCCGTCATAAAGCGCTTCAAAAACCGCTTCGGGAATGTCACCGCCGCCGCGCGCGACTATGGCGTTGAGGTAACGCTGGAAAACGTTAAAATCATTGGTAAAAGGAATAACACGGGTAAGGTATTCTTCAAAGTAGTCCCTGTAACGCACAATACCTATACGCCACTCGCTGAAATCCGCCACAAGTTCCCGCATCGCAGGAATAAGCCTTCTGCGAATTTCGTCAATGAAGGGGCGCATACTGCCTGTGGTGTCTATGCATAATACAATGTCCACAGACCTGCCGGCTTCACGGCGCAGCAAAGTTTCTATCATGTCAACAAGTTCGGCGGGATTTGCCGCGTAATTAAAATCGCCCCCGGTTGTCTGTGTTATGTCGATAAAGGCACTCTCGGCTTCCGCAAGGAAGTTACCGGCAGGGCGTTCGGGCATCATTTGCATGATGTTAAGAACAAACGGGTTGTCGGCAAACTGACCGCGATAATCGGCAAACGGCAGGGTAAAAGCGCGCACGTTAATGTATGTTCCCATCCCGACATGAACAACCCCGTGTCTGCCCGGCGGATGCCCGTAATACAAAACCCACGGAACGTAAATATGAAAAGCCTCGCCCAGTTCGGGATGCGAAACGGGCGTGGAAGATATAAGGGAAAAAATCCTGCTTTCAGGTGATATGGGAACTCCGTCAAGAATCCGTATTTCATCGCCGTTAATCGGATTCCATTCAGGTGCGCGATAGGCAAATTGATGCGCTCTCATTGCAGGATCGCGGGTGGATTCGGTAAGAAGCACCGAAGCAATGTCGCCTGTGCGCCTGATGAACATGTGAAAACCGCCATCGGCGCGGAGCTCAATGCGCAGATCGTCAACGCTTAAAGAAAGATTCTGACTAAAAGTATAAGCGGGAAAAATTAAAGCAACAATAAAAAGTAAAAATATTTTTTTAATCATACTTTATATTATCGACTAAAAGTTGCTATAATGGAATATATGAGATCGCCAAAAGAAAATTCACTTGATGCAAAAATTATTGAAGCGCTGGAAAAGTTGGCGCCTTCTGAAAAAGTTGTTGAAACCGCGGCTTTGATGACTTCAGATGCCGAAATTCAGACTATCCAGGAATACGCCAACAACGTTTCCCTCATCCGCCTGGGTTTTAACGATCACGGCCCGGTACATATGCGCATTGTTGTCCTTAACGCGATAACGATGATGGGGCTTATCAGGGAAGCGGGGATAAAAACCAGTCTTGAAACAGAGGAAGTCGGCACATTTTGGGACAGCCTTTCTGCGGTAATGTTTGCCTCCATGCTGCACGATGTGGGGATGTGTGTTGGCAGGCAGGATCACGAGATTCACAGCTCCTATCTTGCTACACCAATTATTGACAGGATTTTAGCGAAAGTTTACGGGGAAGACCTATTGCACAAACGCATTATGATTCGCTCGCTTGCGCTTGAAGGCATTTTCGGGCACATGGGCAACCGCACGATACACTCACTTGAAGCGGGCATTGTGCAGATTGCCGACGGATGCGACATGACCAAAGGGCGGGCGCGTATTCCCATCGCGCTTAGTTACAGCCCGCGCGCGGGCGATATTCACCAATATTCGGCAAGCGCCATTAAAGAAGTGCGCATTTCCAAAGGCGAGGAGCGGCCAATCTGCGTTCAGGTTTTCATGACAAGCGAAGTCGGGCTGTTTCAGGTGGAGGAAGTTCTTTTAAGCAAAATCGCCTCAAGCACCGCCAAAGGTCACATCGAACTCCGCGCGCAAGTGCAAAACGGTAAGCCGAAACGGTATTTGTGAGTCCTCGTTAGGCGGATTCTTCGGCTTCCGTTGCCGCAATCCGCTTGTTTATCCTCTGCTGGTTGATAATGGACGACACCAAAGACGCAACCGCCAAAAGGATAAGCACAAGGCTTATAGGCCGGGTGAAAATAAGCCAGAATTGGCTGTCGTGTATGTGCATGAAGCGGCGGAGGTTCGCCTCGCTCATGGGGCCGAGAATCAGGGCAAGCACGATGGGGCTTAAAGGGAAACCGTACTTTGTCAGCAGGTAACCCACGCCGCCCATGCCGATGGCGAAAAACACATCAAACATATTCCGGTTGATGGCGTACGAACCCACCAGCGAAAGCACCAAAATCGCCGGAATCAGGAGTTTCCGTTCAATGGAGACGATTTTCGCAAAAAACCTGATGCCAACCATACCGCTTAAAAACACGGCGATGTTGGAGAGGAACATGGCAATAAAAACCGCATACACGATGTTCAGGTGATCAACGTACATCATAGGCCCGGGCTGGAAACCGTGTATGATAAACGCGCCCATCAGCACCGCCGTATTTGAATCGCCGGGAACGCCAAGCGACAACATCGGAATCATCGAACCACAGGCGCAGGAACTGTTCGCGGATTCTGAAGCGGCAACCCCCTCAGGCGCTCCCGTCCCGAACTTTTCCGGGTGCTTGCTTGTCCGTTTCGCCTCTGAATAGGAAACAAACGCCGCAATGTCGCTGCCGACACCGGGAATCGTCCCCATAAACGAACCAACGGTGCTTCCTGTGAAGACCGATCTGCCGATGGCTTTAATATCGCTCCATGTCGGCAGGACTCTGGTAATTTTTGTCTGTATTTTTGAGCCTGTATACAGTTTTTCGATGTTGTTAAACACTTCGGTAATGGCAAACAGCCCGATAAGACCGGGAATGAATGGAATCCCTTCCATAAGCGCAGGCAGGCGGCTGAAACGCAGGAACGGGGTCGCCACATCCATACCGACTGTCGCGATAAGAAGCCCGAAAAAACACGCCATCAGCCCTTTTACAAGACTTTTGCCGGAAATCGAAATGATCACCGAAAGCCCGAACACGGCAAGCGCAAAAAGTTCAGCGGGACCGAAGCGCAGGGCAAAGCGCGAAATAAACGGGCTTAAAAACGTCATCGCGAGTGCTCCGGTTATCCCGCCGCAGATGGATGCGAAAAGAGCTATGGAAAGCGCCCTGCCCGGTTCGCCCTTTTTTGTCATAGGATAGCCGTCAAGCACAGTTGCGGCGGCGGCTGGTGTTCCGGGCGTGTTAATCAAAATCGCCGCGATGGAGCCGCCGTACATACAGCCGAAGAAAATGCCGATGAGCATTCCTATGGCGGGGATGATGCTCATGCCGTGCGTAAACGGAATGAGCAGGGCGATGCTCATAGTCGAAGTAAGCCCGGGAATTGCGCCGATCAAAACACCGGCGGCGGCTCCCAAAACGATGATGATGAGCGTGTTGGGGTTAAAAACCAGCCCCATCGCACCGGTAAGCAGTTCAACATCCATGACGCTCTCCTTTTACAGTATCCCTCTGAGGATGCCCGCCGGCATATGCACGTTCAGGAAAAAACTGAACAGGGCATACACAAGCGCCGTTGTTCCCACCGCGAAAATAGCCATCATCAAGTATTTGCGATAGCCCATGAGAAACATCAGCGCCGCCATCGCCAACGGCGTCATTATAACAAAGCCCACAGTTTCCCACAGCCGGGCATAAACGATGATTAGGGCAATCCCGGCGAACAGCCGCCGCATATCCTTGTCAAACGGGCTGATGGTCGGGGCTTTTTTCTCTTTTTCTGCTTTTTTTGGTTTGGCGGCAAAAGACTGGATAATCAGAATGGCCGAACAGATGAAAAGTCCCGCCGCCATGTAACGCGGAAAAAACTCAGGCCCGATTGGGACAAGCGCAAACTGCGGAAAATCAAGCGTGCGTATAAAGGCAAAAGCGCTGAAAGCCATCCCGACAAGACCGCAGACAATGTTTGCGTTTTTCACCTGCTGCTCCTTTGTGCAGAAAAACCTGTGAACGACCACGGGGCTATTTGGGAAGCGCGGATGACAGCCCGCGATTGCTTCCTGAACAGCCCCTGTATGGTCATCAATTTGAGTGTTTGCGGATTAGTTTACCATTCCAAGTTCGATCATTGTCCTGGTAACGGCTTCCTTGTTTTCTCTCAAAAATTCCCCAAACTCGGCGGAAGGCAGGAACTGAAGGTTCAAGTTCAGGTTTGCCGCCTGTGTTATAAACGCCGGATCGTTCATCGCGGCAGTGAAAGCGCTTTCAAGAGTCGCCCTAATTTCCGGGTTCACGCCCCTCGGCAAGGCAAGCCCGCGCCATGTTCCGTATACGATGTCAAAGCCCTGCTCCTGAAACGTGGGGACATTCGGGAACATCGCACTGCGCTGTGTGTCCATAACGCCGAGCACTTTTACGTTCCCCGCCTCAACCTGGCTTCTCACTTCCGCAAGGGACACCGAAACCGCCTGAATGTGGCCGCCTGCCAAAGCGGTGACGGCTCCGGCAGCGCCTTCAAAGGGAATGTGGTTCACATGAATGCCGGTTTCACTTGCCAGAAGACCGGCTCCTATGTGCCACACCGAACCGGGTGCCGAGTTGCCAATGGAAATCGCGCCGGGATTCTGCCTTGCATGGTCCACAAACTCTTGAACCGTGTTAAACGGAGCGTTAATGTGAACGGTGAGCGCGGCGGCATCGGCATTCACAAGAATGAGGGGTTCAAAGTCTTCAAAAGTGAAATCGATCATTCCCTGCTGGGGAAGCGAATTGAGTTCAAAGGTGATCATGCCCATTGTGTAGCCGTCTCTGGGCGCGTTCATAATTGCCATGTGACCAATGCCGCCGGCTCCGCCAGTCCTGTTTTCAACGATGATATTAACGCCAAGGTGCGGCTCGGCGGCTATGGAAAGGGCGCGCAAGATTGCGTCAGTGCCGCCGCCTGCTGCCCAGGGACAAATCATGGTGATATTCCTGCTGGGAAACTCTCTTTCTTCGCGTTCGCATCCTGAAAGAACCGCCGCTGAAACTGCCAGCATAACAACCATCGAAAACAATGTAATTTTTTTCATTTGAGTGTGCTCCTGTATATGTATTTTGCTTGTCTGGTAACAGTCTACAATGCTACGCCTATTGGAGTCAAGAAAAAATTCATTCCCGCTGTGCTTGAGTCACTTTAAGGCTATTCATAACACTTAAAACAGCTTTCAGGTTCTCTTCCGCATAGCGTTGCAAAATGCTTTTTTCCAGGTCTGAAAAGAGTGCGTCAGGTTTAAAAAGTTCAAAGGGTTCCACATCCAGCACAGAAGCCAGCCTTACCAGTGTGTTTGGGGAAACCCACGCTTTACACCGTTCTATGTCACTCAAAAAATTAGGCGAGATGTTCAATTTTTCTGCTAAAACCAACTGCGATAAGTTTTTGTTTGACCGGCAACGTTTTATGTTGCTACTCAATATTCCTCTAAGTTCTTGTTCATTCACAAAATAACCTTATATAAATACCTTTTGCTAGCGAAAAATTATGCTACTGGGTTGACAAAAGATCAATCATGTATTAGCATGAAAAATCGTTAATATCGATTTTATATTGATTTTGGAAACTGTTTGGGGAAAAAGTGAGATGCAACTTCCATATCATTTGTGCTGGCAAAGTATTGTTGGTCGATTGGTCATTAAAAAGGTCTTCAAAAGCCGGGTGTTGCCGGTGAAGAAATATTTTTAAGGAGTTCTTAATGAGAAGGAAGTTTGCTTTTTTGGCAGTGCTGAGTTCATTTTTGGTACTGGGTTTTATCGCCTGTGACAATGGAAACGGGCAAGGTGTTGCTCCTCCTGCGATGACGATGTCGTTTCAGGGATTGACTGATGGTGGTACTGTTCTCATCGAAGTTTTTGATGGGGATCCGACAAGAGCGGGAGTACGGGTAATCAGTGGCAATTTTTTTGCAATTCGCCTGGGTGGTGCCGTTATTAGCCGTGGTGAAGTTGTGAAAGCCGGCAATTTGTGGGTTTTCAATCCGACTTTCGGTGCGCCGGCAGGCACAAGCTTTACAGGCGGCTATTTTGACGGACAACTCCACATTGACAGAATTTATCATACGGATGGTGTGCTGTTAGGTTTTGCAGCCAGAAGTGACGGCGGTGCGCTGAGACCCTTCCCCTGGGTAGCTGACCCTGTTGATGTAACCGGCATTACCAAGACATCACCCACAACCGTGGGGGTAGGTGGAAGCATAACCCTCGCAGGGACGGTAGCTCCGGCTAACGCTACGAACTCTACCATAGTGTGGAGTATCTACCCGGCGCCGACATCACCCAACGCGACTTTGAGCGCAGCGGGCGTTCTGACCGGCGTTGCGGTTGGAACTCTAGTTGTTCGTGCAACAGTTGCAGGCGGAGCAACGTTAACAACTCCAGACGGAGTAGTGGTAGCAACGAACTTCACTCAGAGCTTCATCATCACCGTGGTGCCTCATGTTGCTGTAACCGGTATTACCAAGACATCACCCACAACCGTAGCGGTGGGTGGAGACATAACCCTCGCGGGGACGGTAGCTCCGGCTAACGCTACGAACTCTACCATAGTGTGGAGTATCTACCCGGCGCCGGCATCACCCAACGCGACCTTGAGCGCGGCGGGCGTTCTGACCGGTGTTGAGGCTGGAACTGTTCAGGTTCGCGGGACAATTGTAAACGGGGCAACGGCAACAACGCCCTTCAATGGCCCCGCCGTCACTATCACCGTGACACCATAACAGTTAA
>JAIRQD010000034.1:0-17723 GCA_031256655.1 Treponema sp. | reverse complement strand
ATTTTACTTGCCTTTAAGCTTTTCCTCAAACCTTTCAAGAGCCTTCCCCGACAAACCGCCTTCGCCCTCGCAGGATGAAACGCCCAAACCAAGCCGCCTGCGCAATTCGCTGATCTCCTCACCTGAAAACCGCTCCCCGTCCAGAACATGGCGCTGGAAGGACTCACAGCTTCGCGGGGCGACTTTTTTGGCAATCTCCAAAAGAACTTCCGAGTACAGGCGTATCTCTTTTTGGGCGTGCGCATCAAGGCGCAGTTTCAGAAAATGAAAAAGGTTGTGCAGGTCTATTTGCCAGTACCATTCTGTGTAAAGCGAAACGGGCAAGTTGATGCGCGCAAGTTCCCGCGCGAGCCCGTCATCCACAAGCGACTTGTAAGAAGCGTAAGCTGCTTTTTGGTCTTCGGCAAGGGATGAGCGTATTTTTTCGGCGGCATCAGCGTCAAGTGGCTGCTCTGATCTCCCTTGCTTGTTGTCGGAGCTTTGAAGGGCAAGGTCGTGCGCTTGTGGCACATAAAACTCCTCCTTCATCACCGAGTAGCGGCCTGAAACCTCGTTAAGCCTCGCAGTGCGGTGCCTTACCCACTGGCGGGCGACAAAAATCGGGAGCTTAACGTGGAAAGTGAACATAACCTGCTCAAAAGGGCTTGTGTGCAAGTTCCGCAGCAAATAATCGATAAGCCCCGCATCTTCGCGGTAGCTTTTCGTTCCCTCACCATAGGAAACGCGCGCCGCTTGCACGATCCGCTCATCCCCGCCCATATAATCCACAAGCCTTACAAACCCCTTGTCAAGCACGGGGAATTCCTTGTCCAAAATGGCTTCCGCCTCATGTGTTATACAATGTGCCATAATATCTCCCTCAATAATAGATATAGTACGCAAAAAACTGAAACGGGGATAGTGTCGCGCCCACTCCCCAAAATATCCTTATCCGGTTATACTGATTTCCAATGTACAACATGGATAAACTTTTTCTGGCAGTTGAAAAGCGCGGTCATATTTGCGTGGGTTTGGATACCACAATAGATTATATCCCTGAAAAAGAACGCGCTGCTTCCGGCGGAGATGCTGCCTCCGCCGCGTCATCTGTTCTTGCGTATAACAAAGCCATAATCGACGTTACTTGCGATATTGCCGCCTGTTACAAAGTGCAAATCGCGTATTACGAGGAATTGGGCATTGCCGGCTTGCAAAGTTATGCCGCGACTCTTGAGTACCTGCGTGACAAGGGCGTTTTGGTTATCGCCGATATTAAGCGGGGGGACATTGCCGATACCGCAAGCCGTTATGCCCGCGCCCATTTTGAAGGTGAGTTTGAGGCGGATTTTGTTACGCTTAACCCGTACATGGGAATGGACTCCATCCAGCCGTGGCTGCAATGGGCGGACAAAAAAGGCAAAGGCGCGTTTGTGCTTGTGCGCACAAGTAATCAAGGCAGGCGGGATTTTCAGGAACTGGAAGTAAGTGACGCGGGCGGCGGGCGCAAAGAGAGCACTCGCTCTTCAACCGGGCGGCTTTTCCATTCAGTCGGCGAGAAACTCTCCAGGCTTGCCTGCGACCGCTTGGGCGCGCACGGCTACGGTGCTTTCGGCGCTGTTGTCGGCGCAGACCCGCAAACTCTTGCAGAGCGTGAAGAAACCGCCGCCATCCGCAAACAGCTAAAAAACCTTTTTTTTCTTATACCAGGCTACGGCGCGCAAGGCGGAGCGGCGGCTGACGCGGCATTGCTTTTGCACAATGGCAACGGCGGAGTAGTGAACTCTTCCCGCGCCATTTTAAAAGCATGGCAGACTATGGCTGAAAAAGAAGGGCGCGATTTCTCCGCAGTCGATAACGCTTATGCGGCTGCATCGGCGCGTGCGGCGGCGATTGAGATGCGCGATGCTATTTTGGCGGCGGCTAGATAAAAGCCGCATCTTTAAGGAATCAGTGATTCCTTAAAGAATCAAGACAAAGGTTCCGATGATAATGAGCGCGCCGCCAACAATCGCCCTAAGTGTAAGCGGTTCGTGCAAAACGGCAAAAGCCAAAATCATGGCAAACACAACACTTGATTTGTCGATGGGAATTACTTTTGAAGCCGGTCCTAATTGAAGCGCCCGCAAATAAAAAAGCCATGAAGCTCCCGTCGCAATTCCTGAAAGTATCAAAAACAAAAGCCCCCGGCGGTTAATGCCATCAAGCCCGCTTTGCGCTCCGGTTATAAAAACAATCGACCACGCCATAACCAATACCACGACTGTGCGAATAGCGACAGCGAGATTTGAGTTAATGTCTTGCAGTCCGATTTTTGCGAATATGGAAGTTGCTCCCGCAAAAAGCGCTGACAATAAAGCATAAACAGGCCACATAGATTCCTCCGGATCATGTATAATTTAAATGTTCAAAAAACAAAAGCGTGTTTTGTTAGGGAATCAGTGATTCCCTAGATTTCTTCTTTTTCGTTAGTCCTCATAATCAAAACTTTTTCAAGGCGGCGCTCACGCACCTCAATGATTTTTATTTTAAGCCCGGGAACTTCAAGTTCTGTTTGAAAACCGTCTTCTGGAATGTGTCCCAAAAGGTTAAACACAAAACCCGCGAAAGTATCAAAGCGATCCACAGGCAAATGAACGCCAATTTCGCGTGAAAGTTTTCCAAGCGAAATTCCCCCGTCGTTGATACTCCACATTTGCGCGCCAATTTTTTCCATCAAGGGCTGTTCAGGCGGAGCAAAAAAATTGCTGTCAAGACTTCCAACAAGTTCCTCCAAAAGATTTCGCATGGTGATAATTCCCATCATGCTCCCGTATTCATCAAACACCACAGCAAAATGATTGCGGTTTTTTTTCATGCGCGAAAAAAGCATATTAATTCTTACCGAAGTCGGCACCAGCTGCGCCGGTAATACAGCGTGCTCCAAAACAGCTTTGCGGCTGCGGTCTTTCAGCGAAAGATAATCTCTTGCTCTTAAAACTCCTGTTATGTCATCAGAGTCTTTGCCGCACACAGGAAAAAAGCTGTGGGTGCTTTCGGTGATTGTCGCTTCCCAATCTTCATCGCTGTCTTCAAGCCACAGCATCACCGTGTCGCGGCGGTGAGTCATAATCTCTGCCGCCGTTTTATTGCCAAGCTCAAAAACGTTATGCAGGATTTCTTTTTCACCCGCCTGAATTGTTCCTTTTGCGCTTCCCGCGTCAATCATCAAACGGATTTCTTCTTTGGTTACAATTTGCGCTTCCGTTTCGGGGTTAATTCGCATCAGGCGCAAAAGTCCGTTGGTGGTTTTTGTTAAAAGCCAAACTGCCGGAGCGCAAAGACGCGAAAAAAGCAGAATAAAACCTGAAAGCGCAAACGCAAAAGGTTCAGGTTTCCTTAACGCAAGGCGCTTGGGCAAAAGCTCAAACACCAAAGTAAAATACGTGAGCATCATGGCGATGATTACCACCGAAACAATTGCCATGGTCGCTGAAGGAATTCTTATTCCCACACCGGCAAGTGCATTGGAAAGTCGGTCTGCAAAAGTGTTTGCCGCAAAGGCGCTTGCAAGATAACCAACCAGCGTAATGCCCACCTGCACTGTGGCTATAAATTTCGCAGGCTGATTTGTAAGGCTTAAAATACGTTTTGCCTTGCGGTTGCCTGATGAGGCAAGTTTTTCCATTTTGTTTTTATTAAGCGAGGCAAGAACAATTTCTGATGTACTGAAAATTGAATTAAGCGCTGTTAGAATGGCCAAAAAAATTAACGGCCATAACAATGGGTCTCCATTCATAATTAATGTCCTATATCTTTACGATAAACCATACCTTCAAAATCCACAAAACGCAGCGCTTGATAGGCTTTTGCAAACGAATCATCAGCGTCCTTACCAAGTGCTGAAACTGTCAATACCCGTCCACCTGATGTGCGCAAACCGGAGCCAAGATGACCGCCGCCTCCGCGTTGAGCGCCTGATGCAAAAAGCTTTGCGCCGGTTTTATCAAACATTGTGCGGTTAATTGCAATGGGCATTCCTGTGCGATATGTGCCCGGGTAACCATCGGATGCAGCCACCGGCGCGCAAACAGCGCCTGATTTCCAGTCAATGGAAAAATCCGCGAGGCTTCCATCTGCAATCGCTTTGCAAAGTTCAGAGAAGTCAGATTTCATAAGCGGGAGAAGGCTTTGAGTTTCCGGATCGCCAAGGCGCACATTGTACTCAAGCAGGTAACAGGAATCTTCTTTCATCATAACGCCAAAAAAAATAAATCCGCGGTAATTCATTTTTTCATCTTTAATTCCCTTGATAGTGGGCTTGAGTATATTTTCTGAAAAATCTATTTGCAAAACTTTTGTGAAATCAGGCACCGGCGCAATCGCCCCCATGCCGCCTGTGTTTGGTCCCGTGCCGCCTTCAAAACGACGCTTGTGATCCCGCGCCGGCAGAAACGGCTTTATAACGCATTCACCTGATACGGTAGAAACCGCCGCCAAAACCGAAACTTCTCTCCCTTCGATGTATTCTTCAATAACGACTTTTTTTCCGGCTTCACCCAAAACGCCGTCTTTCATAAACTCCTTGAGAGCCTGCTTTGCCTGTCCATAATCAGAAGCGATAACAACGCCCTTGCCGGAAGCAAGCCCGTCGGCTTTTATCACCAGCGGCAGAGACAGCTTTTCTGCGTATGAATACGCATCGCCAAAATCACTGAAATTTTTGCTTTTCGCGGTTCGCACGCCGTACTTTTGCATAAAGGCTTTTGCGTATGCCTTGCTTGTTTCAAGTTGGGCAGCTTTTTTTTCAGGACCGACAATGGCAAGTCCTGCCGCACGGAACTTGTCGGCAAGCCCTGCTTCAAGCGGCACTTCCGGGCCGACAACGGTGATGTCAATGCCTTCTTTCAGGGCAAACTCAAGTAGAGCTTTTTGTCCTTCTTCGGAAGTGCTGTCTGCTAGGGAAAGGTTTTCCGTTTTTTCTTCCCCGGCAGTTCCGCCGTTTCCGGGCGCAACAAAAACTTTTTTTACGTTTTCCGATTGCGCCATTTTCCAGGCGAGGGCGTGTTCCCTGCCGCCGCTGCCAATAATGAGCGTTTTCATTCCTTTACTATATACCGATTGCCTGCAAATCCTCTAGCCCCAAAAATCGCCTTGCAAAAGCCCCTACTTTAAGACAAATTCCGCAATATCATCAAGCACCGCCCTGTCAACTTTTTGGGGAGTTTTGTATTCCTTTTTGTACTCCTTAATTGTCCCATAAATTGACTTCATAAACATGTGGTTTAAGCCTTGATACAGCTTGAAGCTGACATTGTGTTTTCCCTCGCATATTTTTTTGAAAAGCTCAAAATCTTTTTCGACAGTAACCTGAAAATCCTTTTCACCGTGCAAAATTAAAACTGGCTTTTCTGTTTTAATTAAATAATCAGATACAGGATGTTCATCCATTTCTTTCAAATACCAAATGTAAACGTGCCTGCCGAACAGTTTTGTATTTTTTGCTTCTTCCTCAGTCATATCGGGGATCGCGTCAAGCTTTTCTCTAAGGGAAGAAAATTTCTTTTTCGCAATAAACTGAAGCAGCTTTCCCAACTTTGGAATTACTTCCTCGTTTTGGCTTATTATTATATCGGAGAGGGAACGGGGAGATCCCGCTAAAATTATAATGCCTGCAAAGTTTCCGCCTTCTGCGTCAATGCGAGGCGCAAGCATTCCGCCAAGGCTGTGACCGATGATGAAGATTTTATTTGGGTCAATTTTGTTGTGAGCCCGCAAAAGATTTGCGCCTGAAATAGCGTCTTCAATTGTTTCATCTTTTACCGTAAAATTTCTGGCATCCTCTTCTTTCATGATTTTTTTGCCGTATACAAATGTTCGCTTGTCATAACGCAATACGGCAATTCCTTTTGCCGGCAAATACTCGGCAATGTCGCGGAAGGGTTTGTTTCCCCAAAGTGTTTCATCCATATCGTGCGATCCCGAACCGTGAACCAACATGACAGCGGGAACAGGCACGTTATTATCAGGCAGGGATAAAATTCCGTTTAAAGGATATTTACCGCCTTCTCCAACAACAACTTTTTCTTCAATCATGTTTTTTCCTTTTGTGAAGTATGTATGAATATAAAATCGGCACAAAAACCGTAAAAGCAATAACAGAAAGCAATAATGTGAGCAGCAACGGAATGGGCGCAATATTTTGCAGAAATACGGTAGCAATAAAAACAACTCCGAGCAGTATCCATAAATATCCTGCCAACCTGTGTGTTTTATTCCATATTTCTGAATCGTTAAGTGTCCACGGAACCCGTACACCCATAATCCAGTTCTGTTTGGTTTTGGGCAAATAATTACCAACGATAATTAATATAACACCGACAACGCCAAGTACAATGGTTAATACCGGAACATTAACTCCCAAACCCATAAACAATAAAACCGGCACAAAAATGATTGAAACAACAGGCGCTGTCCATTCTCCAATTATCCGCACCACATTTGGGCTGCTTTGTCGTCTTGGACCTTTGTGCATGGCTATTGTTGAAATTATGTTCGATACCATAAGAAACAGCGGCATACCAAAAGCGGCGATTGCTTTATGCCCGTACCATGTCACGCTTCCGTCAAGCTGCCAATGCATCGCTATTCTGTCAGGTAAATCGTTGTACACTATTACCGATAAAATAATCGGCAAAAGGCAAAGTGCTGATGTGAGCGCCAGCGTAAAAAAGTTAATTTTTCTTTCCATTTTCTTCCTCTCCTTTGAATTGAGACAGCCAAAGCATGGCTTCTTCAAAAATTGATGTGTTTAATTCATAAATTATAAAGTTCTTTTGCCGCGTTTCAAAAACAAGACCGGCTTTTTTTAACTGCGACAAGTGATAAGAAATTGTAGCTCCCGTCATGTTGAAGTGAAGCCCTATGTCTCCCGCCGTCATACTGCCTTTTTTGAGCATGACAAGAATTTTGCGTCTGACAGGATCTGACAATGCCTTAAACGTTTCCCCAAAACCCAAGTTTTTATGTCCTTATCTATTTAGAATAAAATCTAAATAGAGTTTAGCGCAAGAAAACCGCCTTGTCAAGAACTATTTCGATTTTTTTCTAAATACCTGAAAATGACATTATTCAGCGGCTTACGGCAGCAGTTGTCTTCTTACCATATATTGAAACTGCTCGCGTTCAAGCACAACTTGCGGCAAAGGCTGGCGTTCCCTAAAGCTCATGTACTTAAACGGATGTATGTTCAAAAGGTTTGGAACCCAGCCTTCAATTTCGTTTAAGTCAATGATGTTCAGCGCGATGCTGAACGAAATAGGCAATACATTTCCGCGTTCAAGCAAGAGCGTTTCAGCCTCAGCCAACGTTTCCCAGCGTTGAGCGCCTTCTTCGGTCATCGAACGTTCCAGCAGCGCTTCAAAATCGTCATCGCTGTGAGCCGCGTAATTGAGGTTTGAATCCCTGCTCCACATCTTCAAAAATGTCCACGGGTCGGCAAAATCGCCAATCCACGTGATCGTGCCGACATCGAAATCATCGCGGCGAAGTGACGCAAGGTAATCGGCAAAAGGCACAACGTCAATCCGCACCCGAACGCCAAGATACTCATTCCACGCACGCGACATGATAGACGCAATTCGCTGCGCTTCACCTGACGGTGGAATGCGGATCACCAGTTCCGGCAGACCCCTTCCGCCCTGAAAACCCGCTTCGGTAAACAAAAAGCGCGCTTGCTCGGCATCGAAAGTATCAAGCCCCCGCACACTTGGATAACCGGGGATAGGGAAAATCAGTGTCGGTGCCGGCAGAAAATGCCCCTGACGCAATTGCTCCCAGGGCAATACAAGCGAGAGCGCCCGCCGCAGGCGAAAATCGTTCCACGGCTCGCGCGAAGAGCGGACAAAATAATAGTGCGTGGCAAACAGCGGGTTGGCGTGAATGTTACTGCGATCCATGAGCGTGTCAAAATCAACTTCCCCCTGAATCCAGCGCACTTCACCGGAGTTCCACAACTGCGAGGCTTCTGTGCCTGATTCCACAAGCCGTATAATAATCGTGCTTAAAGACACATTTTGGACATCCCAATAATACGGGTTTCGGGAGAAAATAAGCCTGTCGCCTGAAACTTCGGAAATGTAAAAAGCGCCATTGGAAACCGGCAGGCGCTCAAGCCAATTTTCTTCATACACCATAGACGGGTGTATAGGGGCAAACGCATGGTGACAGAGCATACTTGGGAAAAACGAAATTGGTGAATTAAGGCGGACAACAAGCGTTCTTTCTTGCGGGGCGAAAATGCCCACGTCTTCAAGCGCCGCATAACCAAGCCTGAAATCGCGCGCGCCTTCGATGATGTCAAAAAGTGAAGAGTAAGGTGTATTTCTTTCAGGGTCGATCATGGAAAGCCACGAGGCGCGGAAGTCTTCCGCGCGCAGAGGATCACCGTTACTAAAGCGGGCGTTTTCGCGGATGGTAAACGTCCATTCGCGCCTGTCTTCAGAAAGCGTCCAGCTGCTTGCCGCGGCGGGAACCGGCTCCATTGTCGAAAGGCGGTGGGAAAAAAGCCCCTCGTAAAGGGCTGTAAAAAGCTGGGCTTCACTTGCAAGGTATGATATGCGGAAATCAAGCTGCGGCATTCCGCCGGAAAAAGCAACGGCTATCTCTTCCTGAGAAGCAGGCGCTGGACGTATTCGCGCAAAGTTTGTAACGCCGCTTGCTGCCTCTTGTTGTTCCGCGCCTATATGCAGGTTTCCCCCTGAACCGCCTCGCCATGCACCCGGAAAACCCTGGCAAGCGGCAAGCGAAACAGAAAGCAAAATCATCATCGCGGACGCTGAAAACTTATGCGGCAAACCGGACAGGGAAAAATTTCTTAAATTGGACAATATCATTTTTGTACCTCATTGGAATTTAGCTGTCAGGGCTTACTCCAAGCCGCTTGAGCTGTTCTTCCTGCTCTTTCTGCGCATTGTACTCATAGCGCTTTGAGTTTGCCCTTACTATAGCATTTTTTATGGTACCAAGCTCAGGTTTTATCCCTCTGATTCTATCCCTTTCAGGTTTATCAACGGCTGCCTTAAAAAAATCATCCAGCGCGCCAAGAATTTTATGCAGCGATTGGATTTCACGCACGTTCCTGTCCAGAAAACCTGCAAGCTGATCTTCCTGCACAGAGTCAAGTTTTGAGTTGGCAACACCGCGCACCATTGGGCTTAAAGTTCGTATTTTCCGTTCTACGTCACCGCGAAATGCATAAAAGTTTACCCTTTCACTCACAGGAGCTCCCTTGGCAGGATCTATATACTCAACTTCATAAATTACAGGATCAGGCTCCCTGTTAAACATTTGCTGAAAAAGTTTTTTCAGTTTTTCCAAAAGAGTCTGCTTTCTGTTTTCCAGTATCAGTTGGTTTTCATCCATTTTTACAAGAATTTCCTGAAAAGTAACAGCAGTTGCCCCCAGACCATAAACGCCTTCAAGCAAAATTGTCCTGAAAGAAATCGGTGCTTTGGCTGCCTTCGGTTTGTTTTCGGCAACCATGAGCTTTTTCAAAACCGCTTCCCGCAATGCAGGTCCGTCTCCTGAATAATCTTCCTTGAGCACCTCTTCCAGCAAGTCAGGGTAAAAAGGAACACCCGGCATTGTTTGAGCCATTTTTTTCCGCAAATTGGGAACATTGGAAGCTTCAGCTTGCGGCAATCCGCTTGTAAGCCCCCGCAATTGAAGCTTATACATTTCCCGCTGGTAATCGGCCAAAAGCTTTAGCTGGACGATTATAGGGTTAAAGGACTTGTTTAAATTGCTTATCGATTCGGTTATTACGCTCATGGTAAGCGGCTCGGTGCCGATTTTTATCTGATTTGTCATGTCAGCGACAACTCTTGTCATTATGTTTTGGGAATCAGGACTTAATTGCACCCAGTCGATGTATTTAACAAGCCCAAGAATACGTTTAATGCGATCCATGGTAAGAAATTCAGGGCTGTATTGGTAAAAATTAACCAAAAAGTCGAGCTGATTATCGTAATTTGCAAGCCGCTGCGTCAACTGGTCAAGTTTCTCAGCCTCTGAAAAAGTCGTGGAGTTTGGGACTTCAATTTCGGCAATTTTTGCCTCTTGTTTGTAAGGATCTTCATGAATCAAGCCTTTTTTCACATAAAGATTGTAAAGGGAGGCAAATCCTGTGTGGTAATGGCGGAGCTCCTCTTTTAATTTTGGGAGATCATATTTTTCCAGATGATCAGCTCTCGCCGCAAGGGCATCGGTGAGTTTTTTTACATAATCACTGTTATCGGCCATGAAATCAATTATGCAATAAATTCATATATTTGGCAATGGCATTTCAGAGTATTGACACACTCAAACGTTTTGTGTTACCGTCTTATGCACAAGGGAAGAGCCTTCAATCGGGCAATAGCGCAGCTGGTTTAGCGTACAAGTCTGGGGGACTTGGGGTCCCCGGTTCAAATCCGGGTTGCCCGATTGAAGGTTTTTGTCCTTTTACAGCCGGTTCAGCCTTCGCTTTTAACCTAAAAGCCGGCGCAGTTTTTCGATGTCTTGTATGGGGCTGGATGAGACTATCTGCGAAAGCCCGGTCACGCCGTCCGCTACAAGCGAGCGGTTTTTCTGTTTTAAACCCTGGTCAATAATCTCAAAGTCCTTTTTTATCGCTTCAGACCGTTCGGCAAAAATCTTTGAAAACAAAAACTCATAAAACGCGTATTTACTTGAAATTTCCGCCATCATCGTTTCTTTTATCGCATCGTATTTTTTCGCTTCCCGTTGTGTAATTTCTGTCTCTTTTTTGCAGTCGCGCAAAAGATCAAAAAGGCGTTTGATTTGGTTTTCAGGAATTGTGACATTATTTTTTAATACATCAGCAAGTTCATTCTCAGGCATAATTTCTCTCCAAAAAACTCAAACCAGCGGTGAATCGGCAACTTTTAAAACGCTTCCGGTAATAATGCCCAAAGCGGCGATGCTGTCCATATCACGCAGGGTAAAATAGGTGCTTCCAAAAAACTGCCGCATCCTTCTTTTGAACATGCTAAAAACGCCAAAAGGATAAATAAAACGATGCGTAATCCGCGCGCTGTAATGGAAGGCTTTCGTTGCCTTTTCAATCGAACAAATCAGCTCGCGGCTGCGCAGTTCCAAAACATCAAGAAAAAGGAGTTTTTTTTTGGCGTTGTCGATGAGTTTAATGACAGCGAGCTCTTTTTGCCGCAGCTCAAGTCTGCCGCTGCCGTGTTCCAGCGCCTTTTTTTCCATAAGCGAAAAATCGAGGGCAAAAGCGCCCTCGTCATCCTCTTTTTGCAAAGCAGGCGGCAGGTTATCACTTGTCTTTATTGCCTTTAACTGTGAAAAGTTGTATGTAAGCCCGGCCGCATGGCGCTGGTATGAAGTCAAATGCCTTGTAAGGTTATTTGCTTTGACTAAAGCCTTTAATGCCCTGCGCCGCAGGCTTTCAGTAATCATTACAAGTTTTATGAGCTCCTGTTTGCGCTCGGCATATTTTTCCATAAGCCGTTTTAACACCGCGCACAAAGCCGCGTACTCCTGCATTTCCTTGTCCGTTAAACCTCCGTTTTTAAAGCCGTAAACCATGGCGCTTCTTACCTGTTGACCACATTGACAGGATTTCCGCCTGCAAAAGCTTTCAGGTTGTCAACCGCTATTTCCATAAGGCGCTGGCGGCTTTCCTTCGGTGCCCACGCAATGTGCGGCGTAATGATGCAATTTTTCGCCTTCAAAAGGGGATTATCTCCCTTTATCGGCTCCCGCGAAACAACGTCCACCGCCGCCGCATACACTTTGCCGGAATTTAAGGCATCTGCCAAATCCTGTTCAACAATCAACTGCCCGCGTGAACTGTTGATGATGATAACACCGTCTTTCATTTTGGCGATTGTGTCTTTGCGGATAATACCTTCAGTTGAAGGGAAAAGCGGGCAATGCAGGGAGATAACATCAGATCGCTTGAAAATTTCTTCAAGGGAAACATATTCGGCAATTTTTGTGCCTTCCTCACTTGTATTTTCGTCAAAGGCAAGCACTTTCATGGAAAGCGCTTTTGCAATCTTTCCGGTGGTTTGCCCGATTCTGCCAAAACCTATAATGCCCATCGTTTTCCCGTTCAGTTCGATGAGCGGATAATCCCAAAAGCAAAAATCCGGGCACGCTTCCCAGCGGCCTTCCTTCACGGCTCTGTCGTGGTGACCGATATTGTGGCAGATTTCCAAAAGCAAGGCAATCGCGAATTGCCCAACGGCTTCGGTTCCATACGTTGGGATGTTTGACACGATAATGCCTTTCTCTTTTGCCGCCGCGCAGTCAACAACGTTATAACCTGTTGCAAGCACACCGACGTACTGCATATTCGGGCAAGCCAAAATCGTCTCTTTTGTGATTGGCGTTTTGTTCACGATCACCGCCTGCGCATCGCCTATGCGCTGCACTATTTGTTCATCCGGTGTGCGGTCATAAACGGTAAGTTCCCCAAAGCTGTCAAAGCCATCCCAGCTTAGGTCGCCGGGATTCTCCGTATATCCATCAAGAACGACGATTTTCATTTCAGCCCCCTTAAACGTTTACAGACAGTGAATATATTAAAGTTGTTCGGAAACTTCAGTTTCATCGAACAACTTCCTAATAAAAAAGCAATTTTTGGGGCGTTTGCCCTGAAAATTGCAGGACTTGCGAGGCGGCTAACCGAGTTGCCTCGCAAGTCAATTATCATTTTAGTTTTATGCATTTGTCAAGAGCGCGCACGGCGAAAGCCAATGAAGCCTTTTCGGTCTCCCAATCGCTTAATTTTTTAGCAGAGGTAATATGCCGTCCCAAACAGCCCACAAAATGTGCTTGTAATCCGCTTCATTTGAGTTGATGGTAATTACAGCGTTGTAAAATGGAAGGACGATGATAAACTGACCTTCTCTGCCGTCAAGCCTGTACGCCCCGTGGCGGCAAGTCCAAAATTGATAGCCGTAACCCAAGTCCCAATCGCGGTCGGTTTCAGGCGGGTTGGTCGGCACTTGAGTACGGGTAGCCGCATCTATCCATGAAGCGGGAAGCAGGCTTTTTCCTTCCCAGTTTCCCCGCTGCAAAAGAAAGCGGGCGAAAAGTGAGAGCTCACTTGTTGTAAGCATAAGTCCTGTAGCGCCGATTGTGTAGCCGTCAGAACTTTCCTGCCATTCAGGCTCGCCCATTTTAAGCGGGCTGAAAAGCCTTTCTTGCAGATACTCGCGCAATTTAAAACCTGTCGCTTTTGTAAGCATCGCGGATGCCAAAAAAGTGCAGGTATTGTCATACACAAAACGGGTTCCCGGTTCGCTTCCAAGTTCGTAAGAGAAGGCTTCCTGAAGGCTTTGCGGGCGGGAAAAATGCGCGTGCCCCATCGTCATGGTTAAAAGATGTTCGAGGGTTAGGGAATCCCAGCGGGCATTCGCTTTTGCTTGGGGGAAAAAACGCGTAACACGGTCTGACAAACGCAGCTTCCCCTCGCTTATCGCCATCCCCACCGCGATGGAAGCAAAACCCTTGCTCACTGAATAAATTGCGCGCGGTGATTCTTCAACCCAGCGATGACAGGCAATTTCTTTGCTATCGCGGTGAACAAGCACTCCTTCAACATTAAGATGGTTTTTTTCAATTATGTTGACAAATGGCTCCAAGTTCATAGTTTGCTCTTATACTTGCCATCAGAAGAAGATCGTGTTTTCAGTGCATTTTTGCGTTCCATTTCTTTTTTCTTGCTGTCCCTGTGGGTTAAAGCAATGATAAGTCCTATTATGAGAAGAAAGAGCAGGAGGAACATAATAAAGCCGAAGTAGTTAGTGTCGTCCGCGGCGGGCGCTTGCTGCCCAAGCGCTATCGGGAGGACAACCTCTTCGGTTCCGCCAGGTCCCAAAAGGACAATGATTCCGGCTACCACAAGGGAAAGGGCAATAAGCCCCATGGCGACAATAGAAACTCGTTTGAGCAACCGTGAAGACGAACTTGATACGGCGAAATAGATTATCAGTCCTAAAAGCCCCGCCGAAAGGATTATCAAAACTATCTGCATAATTACAATATACCATAAACGTCTGATTTTGTGTATAAGAAAAAATCACGATTTAGCGCGGACGCTTTTTTCCCTCCGCCGCTTTGTAATTGTAAATTGGTTTTATGTGTTTGAGAATCTTCGCAGTTGGCGCAATAAACGCGATGATGTCGCCCATATTTTTGTACGCCATTGGGCTTTCATCTAACGTTTTTAAGTTCACCGATGTTGAATAAATTCCTTCCATGGCTTTTTTAAAATCTGTCAGCTTTAAAACAGAAAATGCTTTTGTGCGGCTCATAATGCGGCCGGCTCCGTGCGGAGCAGAATAATTCCAATCGCTGTTGCCCAAGCCTTCGCAGACAATACTCCCGTCGCGCATATTCATTGGCACAATAAATTTCTCACCCTTTTTTGCGGAAACCGCCCCTTTGCGTAAAATCATTGTGTCAGTGTCGATGTAATTGTGTATTGTCGCAAACTGCTCAAATTGGGAGTTTTCAAGTTTCAGGTTTAAGCCGCGCACAATCACATCCATCATCGCCTTCCGGTTTTGAAGCGCAAACATCTGCGTAATTTTCATGTCGTTGATGTAATCGTCAAAAAGCTTTCCGCTGACATACGCAAGTTCTTTTGGTACATTTTCTGCCTGCGAACTTTTTTCAATTTGCGTCTGCGCCATTTTCTGATAATATTCGGCTACTTCCGTTCCCAGATGGCGGCTGCCGGAATGAATAACAATGTATAAATTATTCTGCTCATCGCGGTTTACCTCGATAAAATGGTTGCCGCCGCCAAGCGTTCCAATGCTGTTTTCCGCCCGCTGTAATTTAATTCCGGGGCATTTAATTTTATTAAGCGGCACAAGCCGGGCAAACTCGTGCGCGCGATCCCTTACATTTGTGCCAGAAGGAATTTCGCTGTTAATAATTTTGTCAAGGCTGGCAGGATCAAAACTTTCCGCCGCTTGAGATTTCGCGTTTATTACAAGCGTTTCCATACCGCAGCCAATATCAACTCCGACAAGGTTAGGCACAACTTTGTCTGTAATTGTCATCGTTGTTCCAATCGCGCAGCCAACACCGGCGTGAACATCAGGCATAAAACGCATTTTGCTTTTTGCGGCAAATTGAACGTTGGTGAGTTTTTCAATTTGCTCGCGCGATAAGTCATCCAAAGAATCAGTAAAAACTTTCGCGCTGTTATATTTCCCTTTTATTTCAATCATTTTACTTATCCTTTTTTCCCACAGCTATAAGTGTATCCGCGTCAAGGTCATACGGGCGTTTGTCCCAGCCGCCGTAAATTTCCACGCTTGAAAAACCTGTTTTTAATAACAGAGCGCGCAGTTCGGTTGCCGCATAAAGCCGCTGCAAAAAAACTTTTTCTGTGCGCTGTCCGTCTTTTATAAGCACCCAGCGGTTCCATAAACTTCCCCACGAATCCGCAGGCATTGTTTCAGTCAGCACAATAAATCCCGCACGTTCAAACCACTCCGCTTCTTTATAATCGCGCACCGCAAGCTCTTTCCCCTGCACATCGATAATTAAAGTTCCGCCGTTTTTCAGCGAATCAAAAGCGTTTTTTGCAAACAGCGCATCATCGCCTGAATCCTCGAAAAAACCGAAAGAGTTGTAAAGATTTACCGCCACATTAAAAGCATTTTCGCGCTTAAAGTTACGGACATCATCTTGTATATATTCAATGGAAAGGTCTTCGGCCTTTGCGTCATCGCGGGCAGATTCAAGGTAAGATGATGTTATGTCAACACCGGTAACGGCAAAGCCGCGCCGTCCAAGCTCGTTTGTTATGCGCCCAAAACCGCAGCACAAATCAAGAATGCTTATGCCGGTTTTGCCGCTTGCAGACGGCTCAATGCCGGCCAAACGCAACACGCCATCGGCAACATTGGGAACTTCGCTCCAGCGGTTTTCGTCAAACATGATTGGAGCATACTGCTGCCAAAATTCATCATCATTAAACCATTCATCTTCACGTTTCATTTCCAATGATACCTGTTGACATTTACCTCAATTTGCGTTTAAGTCAAGATATGAGTTGATGACTTTTTTATAAAAGTCATTTTGCCGTTTGGCCCCTTCGTCTATCGGTTAGGACTTAAGATTCTCAATCTTAAAAGACGGGTTCGATTCCCGTAGGGGCTAGTTTAAAAACCTTTGCTGATTCTTATCCACGCGTTGCTATGCCTCACATACTGTTTGCGATGGTCTCAGCCATTGAAAGAATTTCCGGCAGTTGTGATTCTTTAAGGCTTGACTTTATGCTCACCGTCTGTTCGAGGATGGAAACGTTTTTGCATGCCTCAAGTTTTTTGCGGATAAGCCCGCCGCTTGTGGCACCCCACGTGCCGTTTTCGATTATGGCAACTGTGCGGTTTTGTATGTTATGCGAAACAAGGTCGCTGATTAATTCTTCCATAGAAATGAAAATACCCGCATTGTAGGTTGCGGAGGCAAAAACAAGATGGCTCCACCTGAATGCCGCAGCAATTATTTCTGAAGCAGGCGTAACAGAAACATCAAACATGGAAGTTTTAATGCCGCGGTCACGCAAAACGCAGGCAAGTATTTCCGCGGCATTTTCAGTATTTCCATACACAGAAGCATAGGCTATCATTACGCCTTTTTCTTCCGGTTGATATTCGCTCCACAAGGCATATTTGCTTATGATTTTTTCTAAATCCTTTCGCCAAACAAAACTATGCAGCGGACAAATCATTTCGATTTGCATCTTTGCCATTTTCTGCAAAAGCGCTTGTACCTGCATGCCGTATTTCCCGACAATATTCGCATAATAGCGGCGGAACTCATCCATGTAATCTTTGTCGATGTCAACTTCATCGGCAAAAATCGCGCCGTTTAGCGCGCCAAAAGCGCCGAATGCGTCCGCTGAAAAAAGTATTTTGTCGGCGGAATCGTATGTGACCATGACTTCAGGCCAATGCACCATTGGCGCCATAAAAAATTGTAACGTGTGTCTGCCTGTGTTAAGCACATCGTTTTCGCCGACTATCAAAGCATCTGTTTCGATGTCAAAAAACTGGCGCATAAACGAAAGCGTTTTTGTGTTACACACAATTTTCACATTCGGATAATGTACGAGTAATTCCCTAAGCGCCATTGAATGATCCGGTTCCATGTGCTGAATGACCAGATAATCAAGCTGCCTGTCCGCTAAAGCCGCGGCAACGTTTTCAAAAAAGCGCTGCTGCACAGCTTTATCGGCAGTGTCAAACAAAACAGTTTTTTCATCCAGCAAAAGATATGAATTATACGATACGCCGTACGGCACTGAATAAACGCCTTCAAACATTGCCAAACGCCTGTCGTTCGCGCCCACCCATACCAAATCTTCAGTAATTTTTTTTATGCAATGCATATTACACCCCCTGTAGAATTTTGATTACTGTTTTTTGAAAATGCCCAAAATCCGCGATAAAAATCCTTTTTTCCCTTCACTTGAAGGTGAACCTGAATCAGGGGAAGTTTTCACGCGGCTTTTCTCGTTTTGGCTTCCCGTTTCAGGGTTGCCTTTTTCGCGCAAGTTTTCCTGCGCACTCCCGCCGTGTTTAGCGCGGCCTCTGCGCCGCTTTTTCCCGTTTGGTTTTTCGCGGCGGTTTTCGGCACTGTCGCTTTTGTTGTATTTGCTCTTGTAATACGCCATTCGCTCTTCCATTGAAAGTTCTGAAAGATTAGGCGGT
>JAIRQD010000023.1:0-6711 GCA_031256655.1 Treponema sp. | reverse complement strand
ACCTACGCCCACTTGATAAAGCCCGTGCGGTACGGATGCACCAAAGCTTCATGCTTGGGCAAAATACGCACGGTGTGCCCCTGAAAGCCGGTGTCGTCGCACTCAATCTTGACTTGATAGCGGTATGCGTTTCCGTCTTGCCCCGCGGCTTTCATTTCCGAACGTCTTGCGTTTTTGATGCTGGCGGTGCGGTTGGAAACTGCGCCGTGGTAAAGCTCCACCTGCACTTCTTCAGGGGTGAGCGGTCCAAGTTCGATGCGCGCCGTCACCGTAAGAATATCGCCGCGCTGCATCACAGGTCTTGCGGTGGACTCGATCTTAGAAATGCTGATACCATCCCACGCCTGGCGCAGCTTGGAAAGATACGCGGCAAGCGCTTTGGATTCCTGATAGTTGTCTTTTTTCAGGCGGTGGTAATTTTTGAGCGCGGGTAGGTAGAACTTGTTGGAATAGTCGATAAGCATCCTGTGGCTGGACATGGACTGACCAATTTCCCGCATACAGTTTTTCATCATTCTGATCCACTCGCGGGGAAGCCCGTCCCTGCCTCTCTGGTAAAACATGGGGATTATTTCCCGCTCCAAAAGATCATAAATCGCGTTGCTTTCGATTTCGTCCTGTAAATGCGTGTCTTCGTATTCCTCGCCGCGCCCAATCGCCCAGCCGACTTCGTTCGTGTACGCCTCGTCCCACCAGCCGTCCATGACCGAACAGTTAAGCACGCCGTTCATCGCCGCTTTCATGCCGCTGGTTCCTGAAGCCTCAAGCGGGCGGCGCGGTGTATTAAGCCACACGTCTCCGCCGGAAGTAAGGTACTTCGCAACGGTCATGTCGTAGTTTTCGATAAACACGATGCGGCTTGTCACGTCATGCTTTTCGGCGAAGTGAACAATATCGCGGATAAGATCCTTACCGGGCAGGTCATTGGGATGTGCCTTGCCGGCAAAGATGAGCTGCACCGGAAAGTCAGGATCACGCACGAGGCGGAGCAGGCGCTCAGGATCGCGAAGAAGCAGGTTGCCGCGTTTGTACGTGGCAAAGCGGCGGGCAAAGCAGAGAGTGAGCGCGTAAGGCGAAAGGGCATCTTCGGCCTGGCGTATGCGGCGTTCGGTCGCTCCCGTCCGCTTGTGCTGCTCAAGAATGCGCTCGCGGGTAAAGGCCACAAGGCGTTCGCGGCGGCGTTCGTGTGTGCGCCACAGCTCTTCATCCGATATGCGATCCATGCGACTCCAAATCGCCAAATCAGTTGGTGACTCATCAAAGTTCGGACCGAAGTAGCGATCCAAAAGATCACCCATGCTCGAAGAAACCCACGTTCTAGGATGAACACCGTTGGTAACGTGCCCGATTGGCACTTCATCAAGCGGAAGTCCCGGCCACAGCGCTTTCCACATATCGCGGGAAACCACGCCGTGCAAACGGGCAACTCCGTTTGCATAAGCGGCAAGTCTTAAGGCAAGGACGGTCATGCAGAAGGTTTCGTGATCGTCATACGGGCGCTCACGTCCAAGGCTTAAAAAATCACGCCACGAAATGCCTAAAATCTGCGGCCATGTGTTAAAGTACTTTTCCAAAAGGGCGATGTCAAAACGCTCGTTTCCGGCAGGAACGGGAGTGTGTGTGGTGAAAATGTTTGTAGGCCACAGCGCTTCCCGCGCTTCTTCAAAAGTGAACTTGTGCTCAATCATAAGTTCGCGGATGCGCTCAAGCCCCAAAAAGGCCGAATGCCCTTCGTTCATGTGAGTTGCGGCGGGGTTGATTCCCATCGCCCGTAAAGCGCGAATTCCTCCGATTCCCAGAAGAATTTCCTGCTGCATACGGCGCTCTTTATCTCCGCCGTACAAAGCCGCGGTGATATTGCGCAAATCCTGGGCATTTTCATGGATATTGGTGTCAAGAAGGTACAGAGAAGAGCGCCCGACCTTGACTTCCCAAATTTGGGCAATCACCATCCGCCCCGCCATTTCAACCGATATTTTGATAGCCTCGCCGTCTTTGTCGGTTTTCAGTTCCACCGGCATATTGTACCAGTCGTTTTCAGGATAGCTCTCCTGCTGGAAACCATCGGCATTCAGGTACTGCACGAAGTACCCCTGGCGGTACAAAAGCCCAATGCCAACCAGCGGCAAGCCCATGTCCGAAGCTGTCTTCATGTGATCCCCGGAAAGGATGCCCAAGCCGCCTGAATAAATCGGCAGGGAAACGTCCATACCGTATTCCATAGAGAAATAGGCAACCACATCTTTTCGGGAACCCCGATACCACGTTTTGCCCTTTTTATAGTGCATGAAGCGGTTGTAGGTCTCTTTAAGAGCCGCAAGGTACGAATCGTCCTTTGCGACCTCCGCAAGCCGCTCCTGGCTTACCATCCCCAGTGTACGCACCGGGCTTTGTTTGGACTGAAGCCATGCATCATAATCCAGGCGGATAAAGAGCTCAACCGCGGCAAAATTCCATGAAAGCCACAAATTTCTGGCGATCTCTTCCAGTGGTTTTAATTGAGTAGGTAGTTTTGGTTTTACGGTGTATGTTGAAATGTTCATAAAATAAAGGATATGCTCCAAAGTGACAGTTGTCAATGCATATTATGGCGACAAACGAAGTTTTTTTCGACATTTATCCGGCTTGGGAGCCCTTGAAAAAGGGCTTAAAACTGCTTTTTCCGCTCATAATGAGCCATAATACTGTCAAGAATGTCCTTCAAAACAGCAATTATGGGAATTGCGGCAATCATACCGAAAATACCTGCAAGTGCGCCGCCGACAGTTATGCTGATAATTACAAGCAGGGGGCTGAGCGAAAAAGAGCCGCTCATCAGCTTAGGCTGAATTATGTTTGCGTCAATTTGCTGGACGGTAAATAACGCGGCGGCGGCAATCAGCCCCATAGTAAGACCTTGCGTGAAAGCAACAACAATCACGGCGGCAAGCGTGCCGAAAATCGATCCGAAGTATGGAATATAATTTACAACGCCCAGCATTAAGCCAAGCACCAACGCATACGGGGAGCCGAGAATTAACAAGAGAACTGTTGCAAGGATGCCGAGTATTATTCCGTCAATTGTTTGAGTGCGGATATATTGCCTGAAATTATGATTAAGCCTTGCAAAATGTTCGACGATCATGTCTGATATTTCGTTGGTGGTAACAAGCCTAATCAAGCGCCGGGCGAAGATTTTGAACTTGTCTTTTTCAAGCAAAATATATATTGAAGCGATGAACGCAATGATCCCTGAAAAAACGGTTGCTCCTGCACCGACCAAAATATTTATAGGGCGGGAAAGATTTTCAAGTCTGAATTCGCTGAAAAAATCGCCGAGTATAACAAGCAATGCATCAGCGCTGATATGCCAGCCGAACAAATCCATTTCGTTAAAACGTTCAACAACACGCAAAACACTTTCCCAATACGCGGGGATATTCGCGATGAAAAAAGCGACACTGGAAATAATTGCAGGAACTATCAAGTTTATAATAAGCGCAATGAGCGCAAGCAAAAAAAGGAAAGCGATAAGTATGCTCAATTGTTTTTGCCTTTTTAGAATAAACTTGGTGTTTGTTTTTGTCAGTAAATTCTGAATTGCGCTGCGCGGAATGTTGATGATATACGCAAGCAAAAAGCCATAAAAAAATGGAGCGATTATTTCCAGCGCCCGCCGTACAATGTTTGCGAAAAAAGCCATTTCGCCTGAAATTCTGTAAGCTGCGATAATCGCCAGACCAAGCAAAAAATATGGCAATAGCGCCCTGTATTTTTTCTCCTGCTCTTTATTCATACCGTTAATTATTCACCATGTTCGCAGCAAATTTAGATGCTAAAGCTAAGTCTTCGGCGTTTGGTCTTCCGCGATGCAAAATAGCAAAAGATCCCCGGCAGAAAAAACGCTCAGGTGAAACCGGGATATTTTTTTTCATAAGTTCTTTCTCCATTTTTTTATATGGTTTTAGCGCGATTGCTGATGTGCCGAATAACACAACTGACTTTACGTTTTCCGGCTCAAGGTTTTCTATAAACTTCTGGAGGTTTTTATCAAGATCTCCTCCATAAACTGAACCGCCAAGAAAAAGCAAATCAACTTTGCCGTCCAGCGGTGAATTGCAGCTTTCTGCCTGTGTACCTAAAGCGTTTGCAATCGCATTGCCCAACTTTTTGGTATTTCCTGAACGTGAAAAATAACGAACCGCGATCTTCATTCTAAAAGTCCTTTATTAGGTTTTGGTTTTTGCCGCTCTTTCGGCGGCGTAATAATTTTCAGGCTTCTATGCAGATTTTCTATTTTTATTTCCGCATATTCCCCGCCAAAATCTCCATCCAATGTCCATGCCACAGGTGCCGCAGATTCAAAGGCAATTTTTTTCGCTTTGCGCATAACAAGTAAATCCGTTTTTTCTTCATGTGTCAATAACGAAGAAATAATTTCCTGCTGATCCTTTAATGTTTTCGGCTGCCGTATAAGGATAACTTCAAATAAGCCGTCATCCATTTGCGCGCCCATTTCTTTTGGAAGTTTAATTCCGGCGATAAAGCGCGCGTTTCCTATAATGCCAAGAATGTAATCGCCTGAAAACTTTTCGCCGTCAAGCGTAATCGTGCAGTGAGAAGGTCCGGCAGAAACAAAGCGCCTGACACCTTCCAAAAAATACGCAAGTTTCCCAAGCAGGTTTTTTATGTTTTGCGGCGTTGCATACGGCACATCTGTGAACATTCCAAAAGCGGCAACATACGAAAAATGCTTATCACCAAAACGTCCAATATCAAACTCGTTTGGCACCCCGTTCACGATAAGATTTGCCGCCCGCCGAATGTCTTTTGGAATGCCAAGCGAAGCGGCGAAATCGTTTACCGTGCCTGATGGAATAATCCCTAGCGGAGGAGGTTTTTCAAAAGACAAAAGCGCGTTCACAGCTTCGCCGATTGTGCCGTCTCCGCCTGAGCAAACAACGCAGTCATAATTTGCGGCATAAGAAGCGATTATTTCACTGACTTCACCGGGAGATTGTGTTGGGTAAACGGTTACCAAAAAGCCTGATGCTGTAAATTTGTCCACAACATCAAAAAGGCGGCTGGGGAAATTCCGCACACCGGAGTGAGGATTAAAAACCAACAATATGCTTTTTAGGAAACCCAAACGACACTCTCCATTTTCTCCTTAAACCTCCGCAACAAGCGCCCCGCTTTTTCCGTCCCGTACGCTTTCCAAAACCGCAAACTCCCCAGCCGCCCCCGAAGGAAAGTCCGCAAGCCGCCTTTTTCCACCGCGCGCCAAAACCAGTCCCCGCTCGCTACAGCCGTATCTGCCCCAAAAATCCCCCGCCGGAAATTCATCCGAAATAACGCGCACTTTTAGCGCTTTGCGGTTTTCCGCCTTTCTGCCGTCGGCCGGGTTTGTTTGCCCTGAAGCGCCTGAAAAGACAAAACTCAACACAGCCCGTTCTTTGGGAATTCCTGCGGCGGCGGATAACCTTTGCAAAACAGAAGGCGCATCTTCAGTGTCAAAAGCAAAATGACACCATTTGCTTTTGCCGCCTTTAAGGTGAGTTCCCCGCCGTCCGTCTTCACCGGCAGAGCTTAAAAGCATGGGGCAGGGTTTGCAATGAAGGCAGGGCGAAAGCGGGAAACGGCTTTCATTCATCAGGCTTTGACGCAGAAGCGCAACGAACTGGCCGCTTCGGGGAATGCCCGGTTCCATCACAAAAACAGAGCCGTTTGGATCGGTGAGGGACGAAAGTGAGCTTGCTGACTTTTCGGCAAACGCCAGAATCCCTTCAAAATCAAACGGGGAAAAGTTCCAGTAAAGTTCGTTGTAAACATTAACTGCCGTTGTAAGGGCAGCAGGTTTGCCTTTGATGTGCACGGAAAGAAAACCGCTTTTTTTGATTTCACCGCGTATGGTTTTAATAACCCAGGGGCAGGACGCGCCATCGCTTCCGGCCGCTTTGGCAGTCCCGGCAGAAAGAGCGGCAAAAAGTTTTCTACCCGCTTCAAGGACGGCGGGTGTTCTGTCCACGCAGCGAAACTCAAGCGGCACTGTTCTAAGTTCTTTTCGGCTTATCCACAAAGCGGCGGCAAACGTGAGCGGCCCGCAACCCAAATCGTTTATCGCGTCCCCGTTTTTTAAGGAAAGCGGCAAAGCAGGCAGGAGGCGGCAAAGGCGGTAAATATTCCACGGCAAAAAGTAGCGCAAGTATGCCTGAAGAAGGTTTGGTTTTCCAAGATACGAAACACTGCGATCCTGACGCTCGGCGGTGAGCAGGCGGGAAAGATCGGCAACATCGCGCGGCAAGGTTGAGCGAAAACGTCCGGGCACGGGAAAGGCCTTGTCGATAATGCCTGGCAGGCGGTCAAGAATACTGCGGGTGTCCGGGGCAAGCGGCGGAAAAAGCGATGTCACCTATTCTCCTTGTTTTTGATGAAAAAAAAGAGGTCTAAAAGTTCGGAACGCAATGCGGAAATGTAGCTGCGCAAATCTTGATATTCCCCTGCAAGTTCGGCGTACAACTGTGTGCGGGCGCCTTCAAGCGTAAAACGCCGCTCATACAAAAGATGTTTGAGCCTGAAAAAAATCTGCAAATCCCTGTCGCGGTACATTCGCTTTCCATACACGTCTTTTTCAGGCTGAATAAGCGGAATCTCTTTTTCCCAATAACGGATGACGTGAACTTTCACCCGCAAAAGGCGTACAGCATCGTTTAGCGTGTATGACCCCATATT
>JAIRQD010000122.1:0-4974 GCA_031256655.1 Treponema sp. | reverse complement strand
ATGAGCACCCTGATATCATCTGTTAAGGCAAAAATCATGTCGCGAATATTTTGCGCTTCGCGTATCGTTTTATTGTCTACCGGCAGCCGCTCAATTTTTTCTGTGCCCTCAACCAAGTCCGCTACAACCTTGCCGAACGTAGAGTGAACAGTACCGGTTTTATCAGGATCATCACGACCAATGATCAGCGCCGCGATTATTACATCAGCATCAAGACCTAAGTCGATGAGCATACACGCGGAACTTGCGCCACCATCCCCGCAGAGTTTGAGTGCTTCAAGAATACGCTCGCGGTCATTCTCCGCAAAAGCGCTTATTTTTTCTGTTAAGATAACCGGTTCCCGCTTCATTGCTGTTACTGCCTCACTTTAAGGTACAGCACTTTTATCAGGCGATCAATACGTGTTGTAGACTACAAATTCCGCCCTGCGGTTTTTCTGCCAATTTGAGGTGTCGCCCCACGGCACAATAGGGCGTTCGCCTCCTGCCGCTCTCTTGTTTAGCCTTTGCGGGTCTGCACCAAGTTCAACCAGCCGGTGAAAAACTCCTGATGCGCGTGCTTGGCTTAAAGGCAAAAGCTGTTGGATGTGTTCGCGCTGGTGCAGATAGGCAAAACCGGGATTTGTTGTGTTGTTTGCGTGTCCTTCAATCAAAAGGCGGTATGTGCTGTTAACCGAAAGAAATTCAGCGATTTCAGAAAGCGTTCTGTAATTGGTGCCGCCTGTTTTATCATCCAAAGCGTACCAACCAGAGCTATTGGCAGCAAAAAGTATAACTGGAAATTGACGGGCAAACGGCAATGCGGCGCTTAAAATCTGCAAAGAGCCTGAAGGAAAAAATTGATTAAGCGGAGAAAGGTTTTCATAGTTCGCCGGAAATACGCGCCACCAATAATTGCCGCAATAAAGCGGAATGTAAATTGAAGCGGTTCTTTCGTATTGCGAAGCGGCAATTGTTTTTCGCTCAACAATGCGGTTGAATCTGCGATCGCTTGCGATTTCTATAACCACGTAAGTGTCAGGCGCAAAGGAAAACTCATTCCATGAGAAGGGCACATCTATTTGCCTGTGTGGAAACGTGAAAAGTGAAGTTGATGCGCCAAGCGATGTAACTGAAATTACCGGCGCTTCAGTTATTTCCCCGTACGAGTTTACTTTTAAAATCTCGCCTGCTTCAATTTCAACTTCCGCTTCTTCAAAATAAACCCTTCCTTCGGTAACATAAACGACAATTCCCTCTTCATTTTTCTGTATTCTCGCTTGCCCATGAACTTGCATTGTGGAATTTTCAGTTGTGATTGTCATCTGTTCCGCCGCAGACTCAACTTCTAAGTTCCCGCCGAAAAGGTCAATCTGTGTTCCAGCTATGTTATCAAAAAATATCTGTATCATGGTGTTTTCGTTTAAGCTTAAGCGGGTAACTTCATCATCAAAAACAATTACAGCTTCTGATTTTTCAATCGTACGAATAGTATCGCCGTTGAAAACCGGTGTTGCCAATTTCAGCCTGTCCCATACATGGCGGTCAACAAACCTGCGCTGTGCAACACGGCGCTGAAATGTAATTGTGCCGACAGGCTCGTCATTTAAGCGCTGAAGAGTGGTATTATACTCACGCCAAAATGCGGCAGCTGAAAGAATTGCTCCTGCAAGACAGAGCAATACAATAAGAAAATCAGTGCGAGTGAATTTTGAGTCTTTCTTTCTCATTAGATTTAACCACCAGGATGCCGCAAGGATATGTTTGGTTTGTTGTGTGCAAGTTGCTGCTGTAATGGGCGGGATAAACTCTCCACCAATATGTGCCGCAAGACAATGCTATTGTTGTTGATAAGGTTCCAATTACTTCACGCTTCTCAATTATAAAATTAAAATCCTTATCTCCTGAAACTTCAACAATTATATGTGTGCGCGGGTTAAAATTGGAAACGTTCCATGAAAAGAAAACAGGAACTTGTTTTCCGGCAGGTCCTTGCACACAGGCAGAAGATCCAAAAGAAGTCATTTTAATTTCTGCGTTTACCGTTTGTGTGTTAAAAGTAGTAAGGGTTTGAGTGCTGTTTTTAAAATTCACCAAAACTTCTTCCGGGCTGTTTTTTGGCGCTTTAATATCAAGCAAATCTCTTACCTCCGCCAAATTATACGGACCACATTCTGAGTTTTTGAAATTAATAACAGCGAACACCCGCACCGGTTTTTCTTTTCCCTTTACCGTAACCGCAGGCATTTCTTCAGTAATAAATTGGTCGCCGATAAGTTTTTGAGTACTTTCAGTGATTAAAATATCAGTTCCAAATGTTTTGTTTAACTCTTCTACACGGCTTGTTAAGTTTACAGGATCGCCGATTACCGTATAATTCATGCGTTCAAGCGAACCAATTTGCCCTGCAATAACATCTCCGGAATTAATGCCGCACCGTATTTTAATCGCGGGATTTTCCGGTTCGTTGTTCACCCGCTCCGCATTCATGCTGACAAGCGTTTGCCGCATCAAAAGCGCGGCTTTTACGCAATTGTATGCATCGTGTTGCCGGTTTTCTTCAACTGCCGTAGTTCCCCAATGCGCCATAACCGCATCACCGATAAATTTATCCACAGTGCCGCCTGAATCTTCGACACAGCTAATCATGCGGCTGAAATATTCATTCAACCATAAAACGGTGCGGTTAGCCGCATCTTCACCGTAGGCTTTTGTAAAGTTCTCTGAAATTTCAGTAAAGTTTCGGATGTCAGAAAATAAAATGGTGGCGTGTTTTGGAAGACCGCCCGGTTTTATTTCACCGCGCATTGCACGCAGCGCGATTGACTTGTTTGTAAAATGCCCGAAAATATTAAGCGCGTGCGACATTCTGTCAAAGCTCGTTGCCAAAAGTCCAAGTTCATCGCGGGTTTTCGCTTTTATATCAAGTGAGAAATCGCCCTCTTCAATTTTCAACGCCGCCGCCGCCAAAATGCGCGCGGGCTTACTGATCGTTTTTGAGAAAAACCAAATAAAGCTAATTGCAATAAAAAGCACTGCGGCAGCTAAATAGATATTTTGCCTTGTAATACCGTGTACGGCTTCAAATACAATATCGTGCGGTATTATCGTTATAACAGTTGCATCAGCGTTTCCCAGTCTGAAGTATGAGCCAAAATAATGCCGCCCTTCATATTCAAAAGAAATTTGACGGTTTATATCACCTTCTTCTTGCATTACCGCCATAATTGGCAAGGCTGAATAATCCGCCCCTTGACGCAGTAAAAAAACATCAGGATGCAAAAGCAGTTTTCCGGAGCGGTCGATTAGGAAACTTGTGTTAGTTCCTGTGCTGAATGATTCAAAAAGATCATACGGATGAAAAAGAACTTTTACTGTTTCAGTTCCAAAAACACCTTCCCTGCCAAAAATTGCGGTAAGAAGCGTTTCGCCAAATTCCTGAGTCGCGTTTAAAAAACGTATATTGGCAAAACCGGCAGAATGTTCTGTAAACAGATACGCTTGAGCGTGTTCTGCCCCAATACCGTGTGCGTCAAGGAATTGCTGATTCCAAATGAAAAACGATTGCGCGCTTCCAACCGAACTAAGGGCTGCTATGTTTTGGTTGTGGGTAAAGAAAAAGTTTTTCATTTCGGCATCGTCCCTTAATTCCGGCAGGCGCTCAAGCGTTTTCAGAAAAAAGAGCGAGGCTTCTTTAATTGCGCCGAAAGAACTTTCCGCCTGCGAACCTGCCCTGATATTTAAAGTGAAATTATTCTCTTCCGCTGTGCGCTGGGCATCCTGCACACTTAGAGTAGAAACCATAAGAATTACCGCCCCTAAAGATGAAAGCAAAATGATTGTAATGATAATAACCAACTTTGCGCCAATAGGGAAAATGACTTTTGTTTTTAAATGATTTTCGACCATAGTTTACCTTCTAGTCTAAGACAATGGGAATAAATTTTCAAATAGAATTTCAAACAAAAATGAAAGAAGTTTTCGGCTTTTTTATCTATTACCTGTCAGCAAGCCTGTAAAAACTCTCGCTCTGGCTGCCGTCGTTCTCTTTGAGTATGCCCAGTTTTTTACCAACCAGTTCAGGCAGCGCCGCATTGACTGAGGCAGAAATTAAAATACGTGAGCGATAACGTCCGGTTAAACGTGCAAGGATTTTTGAACGCTGCACGGGAAGGCCTAAAGCGAAATAACCTGAAAGCGGTGTCCATGCAAAAGTACAATTCCCCATGTGAACACCAAATTGCCAAAAATCATAATCGGGATTTTTCGCAATATCAGTGACAAAATCTACGGCATAAAGCGCCATTGCCGCCTGGGCATTCATGCTGTCTTCGTAAGGGGACGGCGTTTCTTTGCCTGTGCGGTGAACCCGTTCCAAAGGCGAGCCAAAACAGGCAGTTACCAAATCGCCTTCGGTTCCGATTATCGTCCCGCCAACTTTTTTCACCATTTCAGCCGCTTTTTTCTGAAAAGAAATTGCCTGTTTGCTAAGCGCTTGGTGATCAGAGGAATCTTCCTGCGCCGAAGGGTTAAAGTTTTTTATCGCCACAACAGCGGCTTTTATTGTCGTAGATTGTGAAGGTTCCGGTCTTCCTTCCTGCATTACGCTTTTTAAGCAGGCGCGCGAAACAATGTTGCCGTATGCAATTTGAAACCGCCGTGAATAGCGGGTTTTTGCCGCCGCCGCCCAAATAAATGAAGCCAATGCTCCTGTTCCGCTTGCGGCAGCCGGTATTTGAGGATCAAACCAAAAACCGGAGAATATAAAAACCGCTGAGAAAATAACACCGAAAAATAAACTTAATAACAGCCCTGCTCCAATGGTAAAAACCGGAGACAGAGATTTTATAAGAAGGCAGGTCAGGAGCGCGGAAATTAAAGCGCCAATAAGCAAATATCTTTCCTCACCAACGCTGATCGCCTGGCGGGTGATTATACTGTTTGCAAGTAAAGCGGAAGCTTCAATATATGCCATATCGCCGAGAATACTGAATG
>JAIRQD010000121.1:0-3850 GCA_031256655.1 Treponema sp. | reverse complement strand
ATCCCGGCAGCCTTTTCCCGTTGCGAAAACGGCTTTACGCAACAATCATTGCAGCGATAATACCGCCAATCTTGATTGGTATGTTGAAGTGTATGAATGTCGGGATACACGTGTCCCAGATGTGGTCGTGTTGCCCGTCCGCGTCAAGACCGGCTGTTGGACCAAGAGCCGTATCGGACTGGGGCATACCCGCGTCTCCCGTGACACCCGCGGCTGCGATAGTGATGATGATGGCCGCCGGGGAAAAGCCCATTCCCATCATAAAGGGCACGAAAACCGCGGCAATAAGCGGAATTGTTCCAAATGACGTACCAATGCCCATGGTGATCAAAAGGCCGATGAGTTGCATTGCAATGAGTGAGAAGAGCATATTGTCGCCGGCGAGGTAAAGCGCGGCGTCAACAAGAGTCTGAATACCACCGGTTGCGCGCAGAACGCTGGCATATCCGGCGGCAACCAGCATGATGAAGGCGATAAAGCCCATCAGCCCAATACCGCCCTTGACGCACTCGTTCAGCTTCATCGTGCGCGGGTTGAGTGTGCCGAAGATGAACATAATCAGGAGGGCAATCGTAGCGCCGAGTGAAAGCGCCCAGAGCGGAGAGCCTGCGAAAGCGGCGTTCGCCCACACTTGCATTCCAAAGGTGGCACAGGCACCAAGCAACGCGCCCCAGTGCTTGAGCTTAAACGGGCCCTTGGTGTCTTCTTCTTTTATTTCCGGGGCAACGAGGAGGGGCTTGTCTTCATAATCACGCGGCTTTCGGTAAGAGAAGAAAATCGCAATTAACAAACCGCCTATCATCGCGAGGGCAAGGGGAATCATATGCCGCCAAATCGCGGCTGCCGTAACATCCAGCCCGCTGAGGGTGATATTGTCGGCTACGATATTGTGGAAAATCAGCCCGAAGCCGAAAGGCAACAGAATGTACGGAGCTTTCAGCCCAAAAGCAATTGAACAAGCCGCCGCACGACGGTCGATTCTCAGCTTGTTCATCATTAAAAGTAGCGGTGGAACCAGAATCGGAACGAACGCAATGTGGATCGGGATGATGTTCTGGGAGAAAGACGAAATGATTGCAAGAACGATGAGGAACAGCCATCCTGTCTTGCCAAAGAGCCGGTTCAGGACATTGGCGAACCTCGTTGCAAGCCCCGACATCTGGAGCGCGTACGCCAAAGCGCCGAGCAATACATAGGCAAGCGCGATGTTGTTCATTCCCGCCATGCCGGATAAAAGCGCGTTACCCGGTATGCCGATGAACGCCTGCATTATGCCAGGAACCCCCGTTTCCGCGGTTTGCGCTGCCGTAGCAGAAAGCGGCATACCGGCGTAAAGCCCCGCGAAAACGGCGGCGATGATAACAGCCAAGTGGATGTTAAACTTGAGCATGCAGAGCGTGACCATGACCGCAACCGACAGTGTTACAGGGTTGAGAATAAGATCAGCAAACATAAAGAATCCTCCAAAAAAGACAAAATATTCTGCATTGTAACCAAAAAGACAACATTGTTTCAATTGGTTTGTTTGGTTCTTCTGTTTACTTCAGTTCTCCTATTGCCTTTTCAACTGCCTGCACAAGACGGTTTGAGTCGATGAGCGCGGCGGTTTTGTTGAAGTCGATGTACAGTTCCCGGTCTTCAGTGACGGCGTCTGTAACAGAGCGGATGATGTCGTACGCCGCTTGAGTTCCCTTGCCCAGTTTTTTGCCCGAATAATTCCGGTTCATGTCAATCGCCTGCGCCGCCGCCAAAATCTCTATGGCAAGCACGCGGCTGGTGTTGTAATAAATTTCCCGCGCCTTCCGCGCCGCCGTCATTCCCATGCTCACATGATCTTCCTGCCCCGCCGAAGACGGAATTGAGTCCACGCTTGCAGGATGCGCAAGCACTTTGTTTTCCGAAACCAAAGCCGCGGCAGTGTATTGCGCGATCATGAACCCAGAATGAAGCCCGCCCTGCTCGGTTAGAAACGCCGGAAGCCCGCTTAAGGCGGGGTTCACAAGGCGCTCAAGCCGGCGTTCAGAAACATTGGCAAGTTCAGCCAGGGCAATGCCCAAAAAGTCAAAACCCAGCGCCACAGGCTGCCCGTGGAAGTTGCCGCCTGAAATCGCCATGTCTTTGTCGGCAAGTATTATGGGATTATCCGTAACCGAGTTCATTTCGATGGCGACCTTTCCCGCGATAAAGTTAAGCGCATCCTTGCTTGCCCCGTGGATCTGCGGCACACAGCGCAGGCGGTACGCATCCTGAACGCGAAGCTCCGCCGTTTTCGTTATGCGCTCGCTATCGGCAAGCAGTCTAAGCAGGTTCGCCGCCGTGTCCATCTGCCCCTGATGCGGGCGGATAACGTGGATGTCGGGGATGTATGCGTCAGTTACGCCGTTGACCGCTTCAAGGGTGAGCGCCGCCGCTACATCGCAGAGCTTTGAAAGGTTAAGCGCATCAAAAAGCGTGAGCGCGCCCACAGCCGTCATCGCAGGCGTTCCGTTGATGAGCGCAAGCCCTTCTTTGGACGTTAAAACGACAGGTTGAATGCCGGCTCGCTTCATCGCTTCCGCGCCCGGCATAAGTTCGTCCTTGTAATACGCCTCGCCCAGCCCCAGAAGCGGAAGCACCATGTGTGCGAGCGGAACAAGATCTCCGGATGCGCCAAGCGATCCCTTTTCAGGCACGGCGGGAATCACGCCGAGGTTAAGCATATCGATTAAACCCTGAATCGTTTCAAGGCGTATACCAGAAAAACCTTGCGACAGCGCATTTATCCGCAAAAGCATCAGCGCGCGCACCGTGGCAGTGGGAAGATTTTCGCCAATCCCGCAAGCGTGGCTTACGATCAGGTTTTTTTGTAAAAGCTCAGTTTCTTCTTTGGCGATGCTTACCTTGCTAAACTCCCCAAAGCCCGTGGTGATGCCGTAAACGACACGCCCTTCGTTGACAAGGCGGTCAACATAATCCCTCGATTTTTTGATGGACTCTTTTGCCGCTTCGCTTAACTCAACCTTATGATGCTGCCGCGCAACCAACACAAGATTATGTAAATTTAGACCTTTCCCGTCGATTGTTACGACACTCATATTCCTCATTGTAACACGATTTCAGGCTTTTTTGCAAGAAAACTCGTCACTCTCACCCAGTTTCCCCCCCGCGAAAGACTTTCAGCCGCCTTTTTCGCCGCCTTCTCTTCGCCAAAAACCCCAAAACAGCAGGATCCGCTCCCCGAAAGCCCCGCAAACAAAGCGCCTGATTCCCGCAAGCGCGCAAGGATTTCCCGATAGGCATCCGCGGCGGCAGCATCATGTTCCAAAAAAACAGGCAGAAAGTCGTTGTAAAACGGCCAGTTTTGCGGCGGAAGCTTAAACGTGTTAATAAGCTTTAAACTGCTTAGTTCAGGCTTTACCCCGTCAGTCGCCGCAGATGCCGCCGCAGCGCTTGTTTGCGCGGCGGCGCGGGTTTCCGCCAGGAGGCGGTAAGCCCCGGCTGTGTCACTTGAAAACGGCGGCTTTACAAGCAATACCGGCATTTCAGGCGGCGGCGTAACCGCTTTCACCCGCTCACCACGTCCGCTGACAAACGCCGCCGTATTCTGCCCGATAAAAAACGGTACATCGCTGCCCAAACGCGCCGCCAAAGACAGCAACTGCTTTTCCGAAAGAATATTCCCCGAAAGCAGGTTTAGCGCCATAAGAGCCGCCGCCGCGTCACTTGAGCCGCCGCCAAGCCCCGCACCAATGGGAATGCGCTTTTCAAGCAGGACGTTAAAGGAGCAGGGTAAACGTGTGTGAGCGGCAAAAAGCGAAATTGCCTTTGAAACGAGGTTTTCTGTAGTGGGAATAGCGGAATCGTGCGATTC
>JAIRQD010000097.1:0-5094 GCA_031256655.1 Treponema sp. | reverse complement strand
TATTCCGGGCTTGGCAGAGGAGTCTAATGATGAAAAACTTCGTTTTTTTTGACTGTAAGACAGTCATGGATACGGTCTGTGAATCGGAAAGGGAGAGCTTTTTGCCCGTGCTGGTTCAGGTGCGGATTTGGCTTCACCAGCTTTCCTGTGCCGCCTGCGAAACGGAGCTTAAAAACCTGCGAAACGCCGAAGAAATCCTGAAAACCGATTTTCTTTCTGCGCCGCCGCCTGATTTAAGCGAGATCCTCATGGAACGTATATACGAAGAGACAGCTGAGGACAAAGTTACATACGCTCCTGCGGGCTTTTCACTTCGCGGCTGGGTTATCATCGGCTTTTTCGTCCTCTTGTCGCTGTCAAGCGCCTTTTTTGGAACCAATTTCCTCCGTGTTGCATACGCCGAAGGACTTTCGTTTCTGTTGCCTGTGGGGATTACCATTGGTCTGGTGGTAACGTGTTATGGCGCGTTATTTATCGGCAGTAATTTGAAGGAACTTTCAAGCCGCTTTGGGTTGCGCTAGTAAAGCGAGCTTTTCAGGACAAGATATTTCGCATTGAGTTGTGCGCCAACCGCAAATCCATGCGAAAAGTTGCTTTACCTGCGTAAAACCGGGATGGATACTTTAAGCGAAAAATACCACTGGCTAATATCGGTGCCGCCGCTCCATCCTGCCGGTACAACAGGCAGCCCGGCGGAGATTCCTGTGTCAGTTATTGTGGTTGTACCCCGCACATTGACAATCGCTTCATAGCCAACATGAGCGGCAAAGCCAAGCCCGTTTGAGCGCCGGGGGAAAAAGCCTGCGGTTATCCCGATATTCCAGCCTATCCCGCCCCTCATTGAATCATTAAACTGGGTGTTTCGTAAAAAATGCACGTCCTCTGCTTCTGCCCTGATGAAGGGATACAGACCGACGCTGGCGGCAAGCCGAACGGTACTTGCGTCAGGAAAAACATGGCTAAAGCCCGCTTGCAAAGCCGCAAATGGAAACCATATGCTTTGTTCGTAACTTATGACAGGACCGTGAAGCAAAACCCGCGGCTCCATGCCCGTCCAAGGACCTGCTACCGGATATTGAAGGTAGCCGCCGGTTGCTGTCCATTTACGGTTGTGATACCTGAAGCCAACAGACGGTGTTATATGAAAACTTCCAAACCTGAACTCGTACCCCGCTTTTATACTTGCCGAAAAATCCCTGTCACTGAATATTTCATGCCATGAGTAATGGGAAACCAGCGCGCTTACGGGAAGCAAAAAATCGCGATTTTCCATTGTGCCGCTTCTGACAGGCACCGCAAAGGAAAGCCCGAGTTTTGAAAAAAAGCCGCTTGCCTCACTGATGTGGGCGGTAATACCTACAAGGGGAACAGCCCTGTCAACCCAATCCAGTTGGCTTCTGCGGACATCACCCTGATACACCAGCTCTTGCGTTATTCCTGAACGCAAGCCGGTTTCAAAAATTAAGTCAACTTCAATGGCATCGGACAAAACCTGAGCTCCAAAGAGCATGAACAAAAACAACAGTATTCCTTTCATATTTCCCCCTTGTATGTGCAATAATGTACCAGATTGAGGTGAAAAGCAATGACGGGGAAATCGGTTTTGTTATTGACAGCCGAAACCCCCCGTTGCATTTTAACAGGCTTTTATCTATTATACCCTTCAGTCAGATAAAGCTCTAATCACAGTTTTTTTGGGCAGGTATTTTGGAGCAGTATACAAATTACAAGGGAGTATTTTATGGAAAGAGTGGAAGGGAAGAGCTTGTTTGGTTGGTACTTCAACACAAACTTGCTTATCCGGATTTTAATCGGGCTGGTTGCCGGTTCGATTGTAGGGATCATTTTAGGGAGTGTTCTGGAAGGCGCGGAACTTGCAAGGGTTCTTGCATGGATTCAACCTTTTGGAACCGCTTTTATACGGCTTCTATTTATGATAATGGTTCCGGTTATATTTTCTACGCTGATTGTCGGCGCCGCTTCGGTAAGCCCCAAGCAACTGGGAAAAGTCGGTGTGAGGGTTATGTTAATCTATGTGTTCTCTTCATTCCTCGCAGTCGGCACAGGCTTGGCCGCCGGTTTCCTTTTCCGCCCTTCCGTTGAGCTTGTCGGTATTGAAGCGGCAGTCGGTGATGCCCGCGTTGCGCCTCCTTTGGCGGATCAATTGCTCGCCATAATTCCCAATAATATCGCGGCATCCATTGTTGGCGGACATCTGCTCAGCATCATCTTCTTTACACTCTGTTTCGGCACAGCTATCGCCATGTTGCGCGAATCCGGCAATGAAAGAACAAAAAACGCGGCGGAAACTGTGTTCAACTTTTTTGACGGTTGTGCGGAAATCATCATAAAGATGGTGAAGGGAATTATGCATTACGCGCCCATCGGCGTGTTTGCCTTAATTGCGGTCGTGTTTGCCACAGCCGGTCCGGCGGTGGTCGGCGGGCTTGCCATGGTGGTCGTAACCTGTTTTGTCGCATACATCGTTTATGTTGTCGTTTGGTATCTTCTCATTTGCGTGAGAACTATCGGTGGCTTAAGCATTGGGCGCTTTCTTATGGGCGCGAAAGAGGCGATGGTCACAGGCTTTGTAACCAGAAGTTCAGCGGCAACTTTACCTGTGACAATGGAATGTGCGGCGAAACTTGGGCTTCCGAAAAACGTCTATTCGTTTGCGGTTCCTTTGGGCGCTACAATCAACATGGACGGAACGGCAATTTATCAAGGCGCGGCGGTTGTGTTTATCGCGCTTACGGTGCATTTGCATGATCCGGTAATTTTTCCGTACATCTTAACCGGCGAACAAATATTGACTGTTCTTTTGATGGCAACCCTTGCCACAATCGGAACTGCCGGTGTTCCCGGCGGCGGGATGATAATGCTACTCATGGTATTGTACTCAATTGGATTGCCCGCTGACGGAACGATTCCGGTGGTTGCCGCCGCATACGCGATGATCGTCGGTATTGACGCACTGCTTGACATGGGACGGACGAGTATCAATGTTGTCGGTGACCTTGTGTACCTTTCGGCGCTGACCAGACGAATGGGCACACTTGATATGCAAAAATGGGCATAGTGTAGAGGCTCTGTAACAAAATTCCCGCCGGTTTCCCGGCGGAAATTTTACGGTCTCATACCGTTCAATCATTTTTTGGTGGAGGATTATTCACAATGAAGTCATATAGCGCCTTTTCAGGCGAACAATTATTGAAGGAAAAAGAAGCGCTTTCAGCCGCTTTTGATGCACACAAAGCCAAAGGGCTTTCGCTGAATATGGCGCGCGGAAAACCCGATAGCGAACAGCTAAAGCTTGTGATGCCTATACTCGACACAATAAATTCTTCAAGTGACTGCAATGCGGCAGGGGGAGTTGATATCCGCAACTACGGGGAATTGACCGGAATAATAGAGGCGAAAAAGCTTTTCGGCGAGTTTTTGGGGGCCGCTCCTGATGAAATGATTATAACCGGATCTTCGTCTTTAAACTTGATGTATGACAGCGTTTCGCGGGCTATGCTTACAGGTGTTCTTGGTTCACAGCGCCCGTGGGTGAAAGAAGAAAAAGTCAAATTCCTTTGTCCGGTTCCAGGATATGATCGCCATTTTGCAATTTGCCAGTTTTTGGGCATTGAAATGATAAATATTCCCACAACAGCCGAAGGGCCGGATATGGACATGGTTGAAAGCCTCGTGTCAAGCGATCCGTTAATTAAAGGGATGTGGTGCGTCCCAAAATATTCAAATCCTGCTGGCATAACATATTCTGACAATGTTATACGGCGGCTTGCGGCGCTTAAGCCTTTAGCGCCTGATTTCCGCATTTTCTGTGACAACGCGTATTCCATGCACGAAATATATGACGATACACCGCTATTGAATCCGCTTACAGCCTGCAAAGAAGCGGGAAATCCTGACATGATTTACCTGTTTAGTTCGACAAATAAAATTACCTTTCCGGGCGCGGGGGTTGCCTTTATTGCCGCTTCAAAGGAAAACATAGCTTTTATCACAAAGCAGCTTGCGATTCAGGCAATAGGCTGGGATAAAATAAATATGCTACGCCACGTTCGCTTTTTTAAAGACATAGCCGGAATACGCGCTATCATGCAAAAGCACAAGGAAATTCTCCGCCCGAAATTCGATGCCGTGCTTAACAAGATGGAAGCTGAGTTTTCAGGCACAGGAGCCGGTGAGTGGATAAAACCCGGCGGCGGGTATTTCATCGCTTTTTTCGCACGGCACGGCTGTGCAAAGCGCATTATCAGCCTGTGCAAGGAAGCCGGCGTTACCATGACCGAAGCCGGCGCGCCGTACCCGTACGGCAAAGATCCCGATGACAGTTGTATAAGGATTGCGCCCAGTTTCCCGTCACTTGAAGAACTAAACTCCGCAATGGAGATTTTCTGCGTGGCGGTAAAACTGGCAACGGTTGAAAGCCTGTTGAAAGGGTAAAAAAATGAGCGCGTCCAATTGGGCGCGCTCATTCGCACTGTTAAGGCAATACGTTCACAGTGAAAGTGGTGCTAACAGCCCCCGTGATATACGGGTAGGCACTTTGGTGTACAGGCGGGTTGGGGCTGGGCGCGTAGTCGTTGATCACAAAGACAAGAAACTCATAACTTCCGGGTGTGATTACACCTTGAGCGGTGCGGCCGGCGTGACCGGGAACAAGATAGAAAGTAAGTCTGTCATCGCCGCGGAGAATGCCAACGCGGATTCCACCCCATTCACCGTGAGTGAATCTGTCACCAACATACAATTCACCGTCCACATACCTGCCCAAAAGGAAGGTTACGGTTTCCCACAAATTGCCTTCGTACGGAGCGCCGCCGGCAACGAGAGGAACGATGTGGAATGTATCGGTCGCGCCAGATACAATGTCAATGCTGGTTACCACGTTACCGGCACCATCCCGAATTTGCATTCCTGTAATGGCAGTATCCACCTGCTCAGTTGCACAGGAAACCGCTAAGAAAGCCACTGATACAATCAGTGCAAGAGCAACAAACGCTTTTTTCATCTTCTTTAAGACCCCTTATTTATCAAGATTATTAAGATTATCAATGCATATAGAAAAAGTCAAGTTTTTTT
>JAIRQD010000082.1:0-8102 GCA_031256655.1 Treponema sp. | reverse complement strand
TATATAGAAAAACACCGATTGGGGAAGCGGGCGGGTCGACCCACGGAAATCAATTTTCAAGGATCCCCCAGATGATATAATGCGGCATGGGAGAGATCACCAGAATCAAAGAGTATTTTAGCGGGGTAGAAACCACCAAGGAACACAACGGCTATTTTTTCAGCGTAGGGGAGGCGCTGACAGTCGTGATACTCGGAACTTTGTGCGGTTTAAAGAACGTGAGCCAGATCAGCCAGTGGTCGGAAGAAGAAAGCGTCAGAGGCTTATTAGCCAAGCATTTGGGCATCGAAAGAATACCCTGTTATTACTGGCTGCTGTGTTTGCTGAAGCTCATCGACATGAAGTCGCTCAATCAATGCCTTATGAGATGGGCGCAATCGCTGATACCTGACGGGAAACGCTCAATGACGATTTCGTTTGACGGCAAGACAATACGTTCCACCGGCAAGATGTCTAAGAACCAAAGCCCCCTGCACATAGTAAGCGCACACCTTGCGGAGCAGGGGATAACCCTTGCGGGCCGGAAAGCGGATGACAAGAGCAATGAAATACCCGCCGTCCGTGATTTGACAGGCTTGCTTGAGGCGGAAGGCTGTATGATCGTGGCTGACGCGATGCATTGCCAGAAAGAAACGGCTTCGATTGTCGTCGAAAAGAAGGTGGATTACCTTTTTAACGCCAAGGACAACCAAAGCGCGGCGAAAAAAGACATAGCAGACTATGTTCAGGATGATTGCCTGCGGAAAACCATGGACACTTTCAGGACTTTCGAGAAAAACGGCGGCAGGCTTGAGGAGCGCACCGGGTTTGCCACTCACGATATAGACTGGTTTTACGGCAAAGGCGAGTGGAAAAACCTTTCTTGTATTGGGGCCATACACCGGCGGTTCACGTATAAAGGCAAGACCAGCGACGAATGGCATTATTATATTTCCAGCCGGGAACTGACGGCGGAGGAACTGCTGCGGCACGCCCGCCTGGAATGGTCTGTCGAATCAATGCATTGGCTGCTGGATGCCCACTTTAGCGAAGACTATTGCCGTATTGAAGACGAAACCGTCCAGCAGGTCTTAAATGCGGTGCGTAAAATTGCTTTGAACTGCGTTAAGACTCATAAGCAAAAAACCAATTCAAAATTTCCGTTGTCCAGGATTATGCTTGGCTGTCTTCTGGATTGCCGGAAGTTGATCCCTGTCTTGCTTTCTTGTGAAAATTGATTTCCGTGTGAGGAGTCCGCCTCTGAGCCCGTAGTTCTGCCATAGCAGAACTTCAGTCTCTACGGCGGGGAATTCAAGGAAATGTTTTCGCGTAGCGCCACCCGACGCTTGCCAGCATTACTGCGCTGATTTTAGGAAAACCACATCAGCGCCGTTGTTGTGTCCATGCGGAATCAGCGCTTTGTGGCGCTTGGCATAATTGCCCTTCACAAGCCGGATAATGCGGGTGGAGGCGGGATTATTTATGCAAAACTGGTTAAAGAGTTTAACCTGATAAAGGAGTTTACAATGAGAACGAAACGCTTGTTATGGCTTATTGCCATTGTCGCGCTTGCAGGCTTTGGGATAAGCGCCTGCAACAATTCGGTGGCGGTAACCCCTGTTATCGCCATAACAGCCCAGCCTGTATCAGCGCTAACAATGATAGCCGGAAACATAAACGGCAACCTTGAGGTGCAGACCATCGTTGCAGGTTTTAGCGGGGAACCGGAGTTTCAGTGGTTTGGCAATACCGCTAACTGCAATGAAGACGGGGAAGTTATAAGCGGAGCGACAAATGCCGTCTTTGACATACCCGCCAATCTGCCGGTGGGGAGGCATTACTTCTTTGTTGAGGTTAGGGCAGGGACGGTATCTTACAGGTCAAATGTCGCGGTGGTAACCGTGGTGGCGCCCGCACCGCCTGGTGGCGGAACCACAACGCCGCCGCCCGCACCCGCGCCGCAACCACCTGCTCCGCTCCCCATTGCTATGGTGTGGGTTCCCGCCGGCAACTTCGAGCTTGGCAGGGAACTTGGAACAGCGAACTTCTTTGGCGGCGATGAAACTCCTGTGTCAACAGTTACACTAACCGGCTTTTATATTGGCCGTTACCTCGTAACGCAGGCAGAGTTCTATGAGGTGATGGGGTTTAATCCCAGCCGTTTTTCAGATAACCCTTGGCCGGGTGAAATACAGGAAAGGCGGCCAGTGGAGACGGTAAGCTGGCATCACGCGATAGTATTCAGCAACAGATTGAGTATCAGGAACGGCAGAACGCCAGCGTACGTAATACCCGGAATACCAGCGAGCAATAACCCTGATTGGTGGATGGCATTAGAACGCGCCGATATCGGCACACCCATCGCCTTATGGAACGAGGTTCAAATTGTTCCCGGCTCTGAAGGGTATCGCCTGCCAACGGAAGCACAGTGGGAGTTCGCTGCTAAGGGCGGCACTCGGCAAGACCCTTATACCTTTTCCGGCAGTAATAACGCAAATACGGTAGCCTGGTTTGAAGGCAACAGCGGAGGGATGACCCGCGAAGTGGGGAGATTGACAGCCAATGGACTTGGAATACATGACATGAGCGGGAATGTGTGGGAATGGGTATGGGACTGGTCGGCAGGACACACCCCATACCCTAAGATAGACCCAACGGGTCCGGACACGGGAGGCTACCGTGTTGTTCGCGGCGGAGGCTTCGGTCATCTGGGGCTTGGTGTTATCCCCTTGATCATACGGATCGTCTATGAGCCTGCGCCCGATCTTGGCTTCCGCGTGGCCAGCCCTTAGCAGGGCACAAGCCAGCCGTAGGCGCTTGGATATGGTGCTTACAGCGGATCCGGCTCGTGCCCCCGAGCCCAACATTAACGCCAGAGACGGCGCGGATGTAACACTGGTCGGAACGCAAACACAAGCATGGTGGGAGAGTATCGGGTTTCAGTTTGGCACAAGCGATGATGCTCCCTGGCGCTGGTGTCCTAATAGTCTGCACCCCAGGTTTTGGTTAGATAACTAAACGCCTAAGGGGCGGGACAGCGGGCGGCGGGTGGTGCTGTGCGTGCCGGCGATACTGCCCCGCCTTCGTTTGCTTTCTTCGCTAAAACCACGTATACTGTACTCAAGGAGCGCACAATGGCTGAAAGTACTATGAACAACATTCCTCTCCAAGACCATCTCAAAGTGCTCATGGATGAAGTCTCGGCAAAGTTTCGCGAAGTCGCTGAAAGCCAAAAGGACACCGAAAAAAGGTTCAAGGAGACTGACAAAAAGTTCAAGGAACTTGCCGAAAGCCAGAAGGAAACCGCCGAGCAAATAAAAGAAACCGACAGGCAGATGAAGGAAACCAACAAAAGGTTCGGCGACCTGACCAACCGTTTTGGCGAACTGGCTGAACATTTGGTTGTCCCAGGCATTAAGGAAAAGTTCAACGCTTTGAATTTTAATTTTACTGACAGTACTGAAAACATGCGTATTGGAGGAACCTCACGCAACTATGCGGCAGAAGTTGATGTACTGCTGGAAAGTCTGGATACAGTAATGGCGGTGGAAGTAAAATCAAAGCCAACTGAAGAAGATGTAGCAAAACACATTAACCGGATGGAAGTTCTGCGCCGCCGTGCTGAAGCCCACAAGGATACGCGCATTTATCTTGGGGCTATTGCCGGAGCTATAATGTCGCAAAAGGTGAGGGACTGCATTGTCCAGAACGGTTTTTACGCAGTTGAACAAAGCGGGGACACTATGATGATAAATGTCCCTGATAACTTTAAGCCCCGCCACTGGTAAGTGGCGGGTGGTGCTGGTAGGAGCCCGCGTTACTGCGCGTACCGCCGCTGTGGCACCTTAGCCATGCGTTGTCTGTGAGTCCCATTCGCTAACCAAAACACCCAAAAAATTTGACAAGCCATCCGCCATAAGCGACACTTTAAGTAACCTGTAAATCCCCCGGTTAGGTTTCCGGGGCTCACTTAAGCAAAAAAATGTTTAAGTGTGAGCCCTTTCAGACGTGGAAAAAAGGAGTTCCCTCCGGGCTGGGTTGAATTTTTTCACGCCGGAGGGAGTTCCCTCCAAGCCAGAGGGAATTCCCTCCGGGCCGGGTTGAATTTTTTCATGCCGGAGGGAATTACCTTTAAGCCAAAGGGAACTCTATCTAAATCAGAGGGAACTCCCTTTGAGCGTGAGGGAGTTCCCCCCGGGACAAATGGAGTTCCCTCTGCGGCAAGGGGGAGACAAAAAGCGGCGAAATGGGGCTTTTACCCCATAGTCCAAAAGTAATTTAAAAAGCACAGGAGTTAAAAAGTATGACCAAAAGAATAGACTGGTGGCCTAGAACCCGAATAGGGCGGTTGGAAATGGCAAAGCAATGGGTAGATGTTCTTGCCGAACACGGCGGTTCGTGGAATATCCCGAAAGATAGCGTGGCAAATTTTAATGAACTGGTACAAACCGCTGAAACCATCTTTCACGATGTGCAGAACGAAAATGCCAATACAACAGTGGCAAGAACAAAATGCGCCGAAGTGTTTGAGCAAATGACCGCCGCCGCACGCAGCATGAAGCGATGGTTTTTCCACTCACCGCCCCTGAAAGACCACGAGCTTGTAATGCTTGGTCTTAAGCCGCGTGACCGCATCCCCACAGCGACAGGCGTGCCCACAGCGCAGGCAATAGCGGAAACTTTTCTTAAAGGCATCGCGCAACTTGGTGTAAACGTAGTTTACCGCACCGGTAATCCTGATGACCCTGCAAATAAAGTTTTCCGTGTTTATTACGTTGTGCGTGCTTCAGGCGAAGCTGCGCCGCAAGGCCCCGGCGAATTTACCAATTCGTTTCCCGCCAAACGCAGGGAAAGCCTTATACAGTTCGATTATTCAGAATCAGGAAAGATTTGCTATCTTATCGTGCAAATCGAAAACGAAAAGAGAAAAGGACCTTGGGGGCCGATAACCAGCGCATTAATACCCTGACACATAAAACAGGCAACACAGTCCCGGCAGTGATCATTTGCTGTTTGGACAACAAGGAGAAAAAAATGAGCATAAAAGAAACAGTAAAATCTTCTCTCGCCGTAAGAATTGCCGCAATATGTGTGGCTATTACCATGCTGACTTCGATGACACTTTCTGTGGTGTTTATCGTGAACGCCAGAGGTATTATACAGCAGCAGGTAACAGGAAGGACATCGGAAAATATACACTCCCTTAGGAATCAGCTTGTTTCCCGTTTTGCCGAGTGGAACGGGCTAATCAGGTATACCGCTGTTGGGGCGGCTGCCTTGATAGATGCCAACGGAGGAGTTGATGAACATGCTATGCAGGCATTATTCGAGCGCAATATTGAAATCCAGCCTGATGTCAACATTTTGTATGCCACCAGTAACTTAGTTTGGGACAGCCCCGGCGGATTTGCCGTTTTCCACAACAACTGGGTTCCACCTGCCGGCTGGGACAATACCGAACGCCCCTGGTTTTTAACGGCAAAGGCGAACCCGGGTCGTATTGGATATACTGACCCTTTCCTTGATACCATGACGGGAAGCCTCATCATATCTGTTGTAACAAATATACACGATGCTACAGGTGCGGATGTGGGAGTCATTTCCACCGATGTGGATCTTGCTTTTATGAATGACCTGCTTTACGAAAAAGTCACAATACCCGGACATCATATATTCCTTATCAACAGGCAAGGACTTTTTATTACTCATTCAGAGCACGATGCCGTATTAAACAATGATTTTTTTAACGACTTCGGACTTGCAAACTATCGGGGCAGCGTTCTTGACTTTCCTTCTTTTACGTCGTACATCGGTGATGTTTTTATTCACTCTGAACTCATTCCGGGTATAGACTGGATTCTGGTCTCTACCATTCCCATGTCGGCGATTTTTGTTGAAGTGAATCAATTTGTGCTGCGCATGGTTGTTGTGGGCATTGCACTTTTTGTAACAGCCGCTATTGTGATGCTGCTTCTTGTTACACGTATACTGAAACCCATAGACCTATTGACGAAGACCCTTAACAGCACCGCGAACGGCGATTTTACAAAAAGGCTTCCGGAGCTGGGGAATGACGAAATAACCATTCTTTCCCGTTCCTTCAACCAAACAATGGAGGCACTGGGTAAAATGATTGGCATGGTCAAAACCCAGTCGGAATCGCTGTCTCTGATAGGCGGCGACCTTGACAGTAACATGACCGAAACCGCTTCCGCTATGACCGAAATCGCCGCTAATATCCAGAACATCAAAGGCAGGGTGATAAATCAAAGTGCCAGCGTCACCCAGACCAACGCGACTATGGAACAGGTTACCGTCAACATCAATAAACTCAATAATAATGTTGAAAACCAGACCGGAGCCGTTGCCCAGGCAGCGTCCGCATTGGAGCAGGTGATAGCCAGCATACAGTCCGTTGCGGCAAGCCTTGCCAAAAACTCCGCCAGCATAGAAACCCTCAAAGAATCATCGGAGGCGGGAAAGGTTAGCTTGCAAGAAGTGGCGCAGGATATACAGCAGATTTCCAAGGAGTCTGAAGGGCTTTTGGAAATCAACTCGGTGATGGAAAACATTGCAAGCCAGACAAACCTGCTTTCAATGAACGCGGCAATAGAAGCCGCGCACGCCGGGGAATCGGGCAGGGGCTTTGCCGTTGTCGCTGATGAAATACGCAAGCTGGCGGAGTCATCAGGTGTGCAGTCAAAGATTATCGGTGATGTGCTTAAAAAAATAAAAGCTGCTATCGACAAGATCGGGATATCAGCGGACAAGGTACTCAATAAGTTTGAAGCGATAGATTTCGGGGTAAGGACTGTTGCCGAACATGAAGAACAAATCCGAAGCGCCATTGAAGAGCAAAGGCACGGAAGCAAGCAGGTTCTTCAAGCCGCAGGGCAAGTGGGCGATATAACCCAGCAGGTAAAAAGCGGGGCTGTCCAGATGCTTGAAGGCAGTAGGGAAGTTATCTATGAAGCGAAGAACCTTGAGAAAGTGACGCATGAAATAACCAGCGGCATGAACGAGATGGCATCAGGCGCAGATCAGGTGAACAAAGCGGTATACACCGTCAGCGATCTTACCGGTAAAACCAAGGACAATATATCTTCCCTGGTGGAGGTTGTTTCGCAGTTCAAGGTTTAAAAAAGCCCTTATCTGTTTCTCTTTTTCACAGGTTATTCTTACCGAATGTGAAAGAAAAAGCGTTCCAGATGGGCTATGCGCCGCCTGGCATCCAATACCAAATTGCTTTGCGGGTATTCGCTGACAAGACGCTGGAAAAACTCAAGCGAGCGCCGTATATCGCGGCTTGGGCTGTTTGCCTCAAGCAATTGCCCGAAGAGCCACCACGCTTCATCGCTTCCCAACGGAAAACGTGCAAGCATCGCATCCAAAATGCCGAGAGCTGATTCTATGCGTCCGGCATCAAACTCGATTCTGGCGCGTTGGACGTAATCAGCGGGGGAGCCGGCCGGAGGAACAGCGGGAACGGGCGGCGCAATGGCTGGCGGTGCCATAACTGGCGGCGGAAGCACCGGTGCGGGCATTGCGGCGATTTGGTCTGCCGCCGGAGGAATTACCGCAGGCGGAATTGCCAGAGGGTCTGCAAGCGCCGGAACGCCTGCAACGGCGGGCGGCATTTCAGCGGGGTATGCCGCAATCGGCGGCAACACTTCACTGGCAAGTGGCGGCCAGCGCGGTTCGGCAATAACCCTGTCCTGATTACCGAATGGCAATGCTTGTCCGAACACGGAAATGCCGGGCGCATCCCCCACGATAACTTGCACATGGTCATTGATGATATAGTCTTGGATAAAATCCTGACGGAAAAACCGCAAAATATACGTTCCCGGCTCCTGCGCACGGAAGACAAAGCTCTGCCCGATTGCGGCTCCGGCTGCGGTATCAAGCCGCCGCGATTGGTAGGAAAGCCCGCGGCGGTTTGCCAGTTCGCCTAAGTAAACCCAGCCTGTGCCGCGGAAGGGGATTTCCACAATTTGCCCGACAGTTGCCCTGACAACGCGGGAAAAAGTGATTTCATCTTCGCCAATGCCCGCGGGCGGACGATCAGGCGGAGGGGCAAGCGGCGGCACAGCCAGCGGCGGCGGAGGCGGCAGCGGGGTGAG
>JAIRQD010000060.1:0-10382 GCA_031256655.1 Treponema sp. | reverse complement strand
AGATCTTCCATCGCGGCGGCGAGGTGCGCTTGTTGCTGCTCGTTGTCAAGCGCGAGCTCCCGTGCCTGCTGTTCGGCCTGTGAGCGGATAAATATTTCGCGCGCATGGGAATCTTCTATGAGGCGAACGCGCTCATCTTGAAGACCTAAAAGAATATAGCGGTATTGTTCCTGTATCCGCACAAGGTCAGACACGCGCTGTTGCTGCGCTGTGGTAAGCACACCAAATGAATCCTGCAAAAACATCTGTTCATCGATTGCGGCAGAAAGCAAAAGAAGCACATTGTTGATTTCAGATTCTTTCTCGCGTACAAGGCGGCTGGTTTCCTGGCGTATCTCCTGAATGAGCGCGCGTTCAGTGATCCCCAATGTTGCGCTCGCTTGCCGGATGTTTTGCTCTTCGTGAAAGTGAAAGCGGGAAAGAACCAAAAAACCTGACGCAAGAATGAGCACTGCCGCGGCATTGACTAAAACGGGAAACAGTATCCCTTTCTTTTTCGCTTTTGCCTCTGGCATCTGGGTTGCAAGGGTGTTTTTCGCAGTCATCGCGTTAATGCCGTCAAGGATTTCCTGCTGTTCCTCAAGGGAAATGCCTGAGGAACTGTCAAAGACGACTACATCAGAAGAGTTTGCCGCTGGCGTGTTGCCGGTTTTGGTTTGTGATGTTTTCATGTATGCCTCCTGGAGCTTTTTTCAGAACTAATATGAGTTTTGGAAAAAGCCTAAATCTCTGCTTTTAAAACTTCTTTTGCAGCAAGGCGTATTCCGCCCGCTTTAAGACCGCGCACATTATAATCCTCTGCCTTAAAAGTTTCCTTGGTCACTTTAAGCCTCGGTTTCGGCGCGTAATGCACCGTAAATGTAAACTTCTCACGAGTATCCATAAAGAGCATCTGCGCGCCGTCAGGAATAAGGGAATAATCCTTGTTCATAATCCACCCTTCAATAACACAGCGCTTGATGCACGGATAACCCGATTTTGCTTCCTTGTAGACAATTGTAAACACAGTCTTTGAAAGCGCTTCCTTGTCAGCGACGGCTACATAAGCCCCCTGTCCTACAAAAACTTTTTCCGGTATATCGGTTACAGACCAAGTGCCGTTGGGGCGGACAACGAGGATGCGGTCGAAGGGGGAAACTTCAGCGACCATGTCGCCAGTTACCGCGGTGCCCAAATAGCCGGTTTCGCTGTCGAGTTTCAGCGCGAGATCTTTTTTGGCAACCTCTTTGACATCAACCTTCTCAAACTTACCGGCCTTCGTCCGCCGCACCCCGCCGCCAAACTCCTCGTTTGCTTTGATCTTGGCTATGATGCTGTCAATCCAGCCGATCGCGTAAGCTGTGATCTTTTTGAGGTGTCCTTCAATTTCGCCGATGCGCTCTTGTATTTCTGTCATTTCCTTTTTTGCGCGGTTCATGTCATAAAGCGATATGCGCCGTATGGGAATGCGCAATAGGTGTTCGGTGTCATCGCTAGACACACCACGCGGACCAACCTCTTTTTTGAAGGGGAGAAAGCCATCAATCACTGCCTTTTCCACCGCTTCCGCCGTCTTCATTTTTTCGATGTTTTTGTATATGCGTTCTTCGATGAAGATACGTTCAAGTGTGCGCAGGTGGAACTTGTCAAGAAGTTCCTGTTTCTCAAGCTCAAGCTCTTTGGTCAAAATCTTGACGAGCTGTTTGGCGTGGTACTTGATAACTTCGGTGACGGTCATCACTGTTGGAAAGCCGTCTTTGATCACAAGCAAGTTCACCGAAATTGACTGCTCACACTCGGTGAAGGCAAACAGGGCATCGACCATTTCCTGCGCGTACACTCCACGCGCAAGTTTGATTTCGATTTCAACGTTCTCTGTGGTGAAATCGCTGATCCCTTGAATTTTTAGTTTTCCCGACTTCGCCGCCGCTTCTATGCTTGCGATGGTGCTTTCGGAAGTTGAGCCGTAAGGGAGTTCCTTGATGATGATGCGTTTTGGGTCTGATGTATCCAGTTTCGCGCGCACGAGCACTTTGCCGTTGCCGTCCCTGTATTCAGAGACATCGACAAGTCCGCCTGAGGGAAAGTCCGGGAACAGTTCAAACTTTTTGCCGGCAAGGCAGGCTTTTTCCGCCTCAAGCACTTCGATCGCGTTGTGCGGAAGAATCTTCGTGGACATTCCCACCGCAATCCCGTCCGCCCCCAATACCAGCACCACAGGAATCTTCGCGGGAAAAAGAACCGGCTCCCTTTTGCGCCCGTCATAGGAATCGGCGTATGGGGTGAGCTTGGGGTGGTAAAAAACGTCTTTTGCAAGCGGCATCGCGCGGCATTCTATGTAACGCGGAGCGGCAGCGCCGTCTCCGGTGTGGATGTTGCCGAAGTTCCCTTGCCGGTCTATGAAAAGCCCCTTGTTCGCCAGCACCACGAGGGCAGGACCTATAGAGCCTTCCCCGTGGGGATGGTACTGCATACAATGCCCGACAACATTGGCAACCTTGTGGAATTTGCCGTCATCCATGTCAAAAAGTGAATGGAGTATGCGCCGCTGCACAGGTTTTAGTCCGTCCTCAAGATCAGGAATCGCCCTGTCCTTGATTACATAGGAAGCATATTCCAGGAAGTTTCTGTTGAAAATGTCTTTTATGTGCGCCACAGTGTAAAGATTATACTATCGGGGGCGTCGGGTCAACGCTCGGAGCTGTAATTTACAGGACACAGGAATCACTGTTTTATTCCGTGGAACCGGCGCGTCAGAGCCTTTACATTTGTTTCGTTTTTTGGTATAAGATCAGTCTTGAGAAGGAAGGATCGATATGTCACGGAGCTGCGAAATCTGCGGAAAGCACACTATTACGGGGAACAAGGTTAGCCACGCAAAAAACCATACCCGCCGAACATGGAAACCCAATCTAATGAAGGTGAAAACTGAAATTAGCGGAACTACATTCAGCGTTAAAATTTGTGCACGCTGCCTAAAAAGCGATTATATTACCAAAAAGGTGTAAAAGCCTGAAAGTTAAGACCTGTTCGGAAACATCAGTTTCTGAACAAGTCAATTATCTCCTATCAGTTTTGAAGCGGGGGTATTCATGGCAAGTCAGGAGTTAGTGCGAACCCTTGACTATATTCTCAACCGCTGCGATGAGCGAAGCATAGAAGCGATTTCCGCTGCTGTGGTGCGCCGGCGCAAGGATATAGCTATGTTCGGCGGTATGCCGTCAATCCCTAACGCCCGCGACATGGCGGAAAAGCTTAATTCACAGCTTAACATTCAGGGAAGCATAGACAGTCTTACAGAAAGCGTCAGGGATTACGCGATACGGATAATCAAACAGCAGGCTCCGGAACTTTCAGACAAGCAAATCAAAGAGCTCACCAGTTCATGGATTCCGCAATCCGGCGGGAAAAAAGAAACGCAGATGCCGGACAATGTGCTTTCTTCTATGGTTGACCAGTTTGTATCGTTTTCTTTGGGACGCATGGAAGATGATGAAGACAAGGCGCTGCGCAAGGAAATGGGACCGTGGCCTGATAAATACTGGAAGGCTTTTCCTCAAGTTATCCGCCTTTTAATCGCGGACTTCCTGAAAGGCGAAATGGCCGAAAGCGACTTTAACACCCGCCTGGGGCTTGCATTGCAGATGCACTAAACGCCTAAAACCGCAGCCGCAGCATCGTTGTAAAGTCAAAATACCTGCCGCCTTGTAAACCCGGCGGCAAAGGGCCAAGTTCGCCGCGATGATTGGCGTTGCCTGAAAAAAGGCGGCGGTCAAGGGGAACCAAAGCCGTAAACGTCAAAGTTGCGCCTTGAAAGATTTCACGGCTAAATGTCGCAATCGGGGTAAACGAAATATCGCTTAAGCCTGAAATCATGGCAAAGCCGGCGTTGGTGAAATCGTCAAAAAGCCACGTAAAACCCGTGTACAGATAATGCTCGTTGGCAAGATGCCCGCCGCCTGAAATTGATGTCGAAGAAGCGGCGCCTGAGAAAAGGTATTCGGCAGCGATGATAAGATTTCCCCTGAAAAACGAATAATCAAAGCCGAAGCTTAACGCAAGACCGTCCAGGGCGCTCTGCTGTTCAAAGTTGTTCGTATAAAGCACATCCAAAACCAGCCCCAGTTCCAAATCGGCTTTAACCGAAAGACCAATACGCTGAATACCGTATCTCGCGGATGGGATAAGCCAGCCGTTGCCGGCAGTCGGGATGAGGCCGCCTCTGGGTGATTCAAACGAAAACAGCGCTTTGGCGACAACTCTGCTCCATTCCCGTTCCACCGTCATTCCCACATGCCCTCCCGCACCGGACTGCGAAAAAGGGTTATGAGGAGCCGCGCCGAAAAAGACCAAATTCCAGTCAAACGTAGGCCACCACGAAAGCTCCGCTCCAAGAACAGCGCGCGGGCGGGCGTTGGTGATCAGCGGGTTTACCGGATTTAGGAAGTCTGTCGGCCGCCAAAAAAGCCCGTGCCCTATGGGGATTCGGGTAAGCCCGCCGTCAAAGCGCACGTTGTCGGTGTTTATGCGGAAGTAAAGGCGCTCAAGTTCAAAACCTGCGATGAAATGGGAGCCTGCGACAAAAGGCGTTGTTGCCATACCGTGCGCGCAAAGCGATTGCGCCTGCATGGCGGCGGCGTTATCTCCTGCAAGGGCGATTAGGTTCACATCGGCAAAAACTGACGCCATTTCCCGCAAGCGGGCTATCATGCGGAGGTTTGCGTATTTTTCTATGCCGTAGGAAAAAGACGGAGCATAAGCTGACCCTGCGCGAAACACAACCGAGGAATCCAAAATGCCTGAAACGCTTATCTGCGCCCAAAGTCCGCCTGACGCGAGAAAGAGACAAAGGGCAAGAGGGATGAGTTTTTTCACCGTGTTTACCGCTCCAGATTCCGCCTTGAGAACACCGCGTCAGGGATTGGCTGGTCAAGCACAACGTTGTTCATCCTGAAAACGGTTCTTGAGTTGGCGCGCAAAAGATCGCGCAGTTCAACTTCCACCGGAAAACGCCGCCCGCCTAAAACTTCAACACGCAGCAGATTATACTCCCTAAGCCGCGCTCCTGAAAGCGCGAAAAACTCCGAGCGCAAAAGGTCGCCTGTTTCTTGATCAACCCACAGCATACGCCGCGGATGGCTTTCTCCCCTGCGAATCGCCGTTAAATCCAGCACCCATGCATTGCGGCCTGCCCAAACCCCTGAATCAATCGTTTGCAGCCCGATCAAAACGGCGTTAAAGCGCTGCGAAAGCGGCTCGTTATTAAGCATATCCTCATACGACATATCAGAACCCATCATCGATTCGCGCAGCATGTGCCCTGAAATCCGCCGCGCCCGCTCGATGTCGGGGGAAATCACCCAAAGCCGCCCGTTTTCCATTAGATAGCGGGTTCCTCGGTCTTCGGGGTTGGTAAACTCGATAAAACTGAAACCGCCGCCGCGCGCCTGCGCTCTCATGGTTTTCACAAAACGTCGGTTGTGGTGATATATGATCATTTCCCCGTCATACTGTATAGTCTGGAAAATCTCGTTGTTGTCGATCCTCGCAAGAAGTTCCGCCGCTGTCGGCGCCGCAAGCGATTGCGCAAAGCCAAAATCCGCCGTTAGCATCATCAGGCTTACGGCAATTATCGCTGAAAAAATCTTTCTTTTCATAACACGCCTCCTGTGTTCAATAACATTATCTCCGTAACGCTTCCACCGGTTCAACAAACGCACTTTTAAGCGATGGAATCAGCGTGAAAATCGATGCGACAACCACGCCCAAAAACCATGCCTGCGCAAGCGAAACAACGCTGAAACTTAGGAAAACCGCGTCACTTGCCGGAAACTGGGCAAAAGTGCCGCCCGTCATGGCAGTCCAGCGGAACGGGAAAACCTCGCCAATCGCTGTCAGGATGCCGCCTGCGACAACACCCGCAAAAGCGCCTATCGCGCTCATAAAAACTGACTCGAAAAAGAACACGGTTACAATTTCCCGGCGGCTCATGCCGAGACAGCCCATCATGCCTATTTCTTTGATGCGCTCGTGTATTATCATGACAACGGTGTTGATGATGAGCAGGCACGCAACCACAAGAAAAATGAGGTAAATGAGCGCGTACAGCGGACGGGCGCTAAGCATGATGGCGACCCAAAAATTGTCCTGCCAATCCCGCACAACACTCCCTTCGCCAAGCAGCACCTGCACTTGCGCCGCGATTGACCGGCTAAGGCGCTCATCGTCGGCAAAAATCACCAGTTGCTGCGTGCCTTCGCCGAGCACCAAAAGCCGCTGGAGACGCTGGAAGTCAACGATGATGTAGTTGTCGTCAAACCTCATGTAATCGAAGGCGAAAATGCCTGAAATGCGCGGCTCCCACGGCCTGTCGGAAAATTGCGCCGAAATCGTTGAAAGCGGGACAAAATCGCCCACGGCAAGCCCTGTCCTTTGGGCAAGCGACCAGCCGATGACAGCGTCGTTTGAGTCAGGCAAGGGCCAATGACCTTCGATAAGACCTGAATCGCGGTTTATGAGGTTAAAGTTGTTAAGAGCCATTTCCTCTTCCACCTTTAGCCCCCAAAGCATGGCGTGGCGGATTACATTTTCGTGCAGGGACGCGAAGGTTTCGATTCTGGGAAACACCGCCTGAACTCCCGGAACGGTTTTGATTTTTGCGATAAGCGTTTGAATATCTTCACCGTCCGCCACAGGAAACTGCACGGGCATGAACTCGCTGTCAGCCTCAAACTCGGCGGAAACAACCCGCACATGTCCGGTGTCAAAAATCTGCACAATTTCGTTGATGTTTCTGGAAAAGCCGTCGATGAAGCCGCCGTAAAAGGCAATGAAAAACACCGCAAAGCCGACAGCTGTAAGGCAGAAAAACGTCCGCCGCTTGTTCCGCCAGATATTGCGGTACGCGATTTTTATGAGCATCAATGTACCGCCCTGCTTTTGTTCATTTGGCTTAACATTTGCCATCGTGCCTTCCTTTGCCCGTTACTCAAAACGCAGGCTGTCGGTGATGCGCATTTTCACCGCGCGGCGAGTGGGAATAAACGCCATAAGGGATGCGACAAGTGTCGCCACAATACCTGAACCGATAATTACAGGGATATTCCACATGGAGCGGTAGTGCGTGGTGATGCGGAAGCCGACACCGCCGCCCAGAGCATCCGCCATCGCCGAAACATCAAGCCCGTGAACAACCATAGGGTAATTTATTAGGCAGCCGACAATGATGCCGAGCACAGAGCCGAAAAAGCCCAGGAAACCCGCTTCAAGCATATACACCTGTATCATCTGCCCGTTGGTCATGCCCAAAGCCCGCATCATGCCGATTTCCTTTGTGCGCTCCAAAACCGCAAGCAGTATTGTGTTTGAAATCCCCAGAAACGCAAGCAAGAGCAAAAGCCCGCTTAACATGAGGACAGCGCTTGTCTGCATCGCTTCATAACCGAGGTAATCCTGCGCATAATCCATCCATGAGAAAACGGCAAGTTCAGGACGCAGGTTCATGCCCATCGCCGCAAGCCCCCGCTCAAGCACGGCGGTGATGTACTGCGGCGTTTCGTTTCTGCCAGGAAGCATTGCGGGCGTTGCGCCGCCGTGCCTGATGAGCAGTTCAGTCACGTGGCCTTCAAGCAGCATTCCTTCTTCGCCCTGCATCACGTCCATGGGGATAAAGGCAATGTTGCCGTTGACCGCGGGATCAGGTGAGTTTATCACGCCCACGACAACAGCGCTGAAAAATTGATGTATGTGCCGCAAAGCTCCTGAAAACTCATTGCGGAGCATGGTTTCAAGGATCAGCGCCATCTTTTCATCATCAAAATACACTTCGTCCCGTATCATGAAGGAATTGATAAACTCATCATAATAGAAAGCTTCGTGCATGAGCGCTTGTTCTTCAGGGTTAAGTATTTCCATCAGTTCCCCGTACCACCGGGGAATATTTATTCGTTCGGGCACAGCGGTAATATCGATGAGCGCCGAAACGTTAACGTTGTTGCGGCCTATTCGATCAAGCATATCCCAAAAGCGGTTTAGATAGGCTTGCGGAATGCCGCTGCGCAAAACCATGCGTTCCATTCCGGGGACGATAATTTCTGCGGGGGCTAAAACCGTGGCACGGCGAGGTTCAAGCGGCTGGTACAGCGAAAGGATGAAATCCCTTTCTTCCGGGTCTTGCGCCACTTCGGCTATGAGTGATGACAGTTCGCTAACCAAAGGCCGCTGGGGAATTCCCACACCAAGCCGCTCCGCCGCCATAATGCCCAAAACCATCTCGAAATTCCCGCTTTGGATGTAGCGGCCAAACTCGATAAAATCGGTGTAAAACAAAACCTGCGCTTCGGCGTACGGATCGACAGCGTTAAAGATAATTGGCGCGGAACCGCCTGATGCAAACAGCGTACCGGAAAAGACAAAACGCGGAGCGACATTAAAACCTGCGGCATTCAGTATGTCGCGGTATACTTCCCAGCCGGAAAAGTTTTCATAACTGGGCAGGTTTTCACGTTTTTCAAAATGTGCCCTTGTTTGCAGCTTTGCCGCGCCCATTTCAAAGTTGACGATGTTACGCCGCGATTCCAAACTCATTCCGGTAAACAGACCGTCCATAAAAATGTACAACGAAACGCTTATCATGATCGCGAATATCGTGATCGCGGTTTTCAGTTTGTGTCGGGCGAGGTTCCGCAAGGCAATTTTTTTCAGTTCCCAAATGCCCTTTAATGCCATTATTTTACCTCATCCGACTCAATTTGCCCGTCCCTCAACCGGACAAGGCGGCGTGCATAATCCATAACCATAGGATCGTGGGTGGAAAAGATAAACGTTGTGCCCTCGCTTTTGTTGAGTTTAAGCATCAGTTCCAATATTTCACGGCCTATGGTGGAATCAAGGTTCGCAGTCGGCTCATCAGCGAGGATTATCGCGGGCTTTTTTACCAGCGCGCGGGCAATCGCCACCCGCTGCTGCTGTCCGCCTGACATTTCCTTTGGCCTCCGCCGCGCCATCCCCTCAAGAGCGACATCCTCAAGCGCTTTGAAGGTCCGCTCTTTTACCTCGTTTGCTTCAATGCCAAGCAGCGTAAGCGGGAAAGAGACGTTTTCTTCGACCGAAAGCACCGGTATCAGGTTATATGCTTGAAAGATAAAGCCGATGTTGTGCCGCCGCAGGAGCGCCAATTGCTTGCTGGTCATAGCTCCCGTTTGTTCGCCGCCAACTGTCATCGTGCCGCTTGTAAGCGTATCAAGGCAGCCTGCCAGATGGAGAAACGTGGACTTGCCGCTTCCTGAAGGGCCTGCAATCGCGGAAAACTCCCCGCTCTGGAACTCCAGATTCACCCCGCGCAAGGCATGAACGACCTGGCTTCCAAGTCCGTAGTCTTTCACGAGATTTTCCGCCTTGACAACTGCCATGCGCACCATCCTTGCCTGATTTAACTATATTCAATTATATAACATAAATGTGCGTATTATCATTAAAAAATAATAAAAATTTTTGTTTGCAGAATTACAATTGTAATGTATAATACTTGGATACGAAGTGCTGTACAATCCTGTACAGTAAAAAATCATAAGGATAGTGGTAATCAAGATGAATTACGAACTTGCATTTGTAATTGGGATCATTGGGGCTGTTATTGCCTTGGTGTTCGCCATGATCCAGCGCAAACGGGTTATGGGTTTTTCGGAAGGCACAGATACGATGAAACGAATTGCTGCCTACATCAGACGGGGGGCGAACGCCTACCTGAAGCGCCAATTTAAGACGGTGGCTGTTTTTTGGATAGCCATGGTCACAATTTTGGCCGTTCTGGCGATTTTAGGCTTTACTTCGCCGTTTATCCCCTTTGCCTTCATCATCGGCGGCGGTTTAACGCAACTGTCAGCATTTATCGGCATGAGAATCGCAACACAAGCCAACGTACGCACCGCCGCTGCCGCCAAAGACAGCCTTAACAAAGGGCTGCGGGTTGCGTTTTCATCAGGTACAGTGCTTGGATTTACCGTTATTGGCTTTTCGCTTTTGGACGTGTCGCTGTGGTTCTTGATTTTGCGATTCGTTTTTGACCTTCCTCCGGCTGAAATCGCGGAAAACATGGTCATGTTCGGTGTTGGCGTGGCGGCTTTTGCCCTGTTCGCCCGTGTCGGCGGCGGTATTTTCACCAAAGCCGCTGACGTTGGCGCGGATCTGGTGGGCAAAGTCGAAGCCGGCATCCCCGAAGACGATCCCCGCAACCCCGCTGTCATCGCCGACAACGTAGGCGATAACGTAGGTGACGTTGCCGGAATGGGCGCTGACCTTTACGAAAGCCACATCAAGGCGATGCACGCCGCCATCGCGCTGGGGTTTGCCGCGTTTGTCGGGCACGATCTCATGTGGGCGAGTATGTTCCTGCCTGTGGCGCT
>JAIRQD010000167.1:0-2685 GCA_031256655.1 Treponema sp. | reverse complement strand
GGAAACAAAAGCGCGCCGTCTGAAAGCTGCTGTCCGGGGCTTTGCGAAGAAAGACCTGCGCGCTTGTTTAATACAAGGCAGGCTTCGTTTTCAAAGACAATCTGTTCGTCCTGCGCCTCACTCACGGTTATTCATACCCGCTTACATCTCGCGCAGGAACGCCGCATAGCCCAGAAACGCCGTGTACAGGTCAATTTTGCTCAACACCTCAAACGGCGAGTGCATGGACAATACAGGCACCCCGCAGTCAAGCACGTCCATGCCGTACTTCGCCGCGTGCAGCGCGATAGTGCCGCCGCCGCCCTTGTCCACCTTGCCAAGCGCGCCGGTCTGCCAGGGGATTTTGTTGCGATTAAGCACGGTCTGGACTTTAGCGCAAAACTCGGCGTTTGCATCCGATGCGCCTGCTTTGCCGCGGGAGCCGGTGTACTTTGTCAGCACAAGCCCCCTGCCCACGTGCGAGGCGTTGCGCTTGTCAAAAACACTTGCCCACGAAGGGTCGTAAGCCGCGCTCACGTCGGTGGAAAGCATGGAGGAGTTGGCAAGCGAAAAACGCAGCGCTTCCTCACCGGCAAGGGCTGCAACGAAGTTTTCAAGCCCGCGGGCATCCGCGCCGGTGTTGCCGTAGGAGCCTGTTTCCTCTTTGTCAGAGAAATAGCAGAGCGCCGTTTTTTCAGGTGCGTTTTTTTCACCGGCAACTTCCAAAAGCGCCCTGAGCGCGGGGTAGGCGCAGCAGCGGTCATCGTGTCCGTACGCTCCTATCATGCTGCGGTCAAAGCCGAGATCGCGCGCCTTAAAAGCCGGAACAAACTCAATTTCCGCGGCGGCGAAACTGCGCTCGGTAATGCCGTACTTTTCGTTCAGGAGCGAAAGGATGCGGAGCTTCACTTTCTCTTTTACTTTTTCGTCTTCGTAGGGGCGCGAACCAAAAAGCACATCGAGGTCTTCACCTTCCACTACCTCTGACGCTTTTTTCTGCATCTGATCCTGGGCAAGGTGCGGAAGAAGGTCGGTTATCGTGAACACAGGATCATCCTCATCTTCGCCTATGCAAACGCTGATTTTCTTACCGTCCTCACCGATAAAAACACCGTGCATGGCAAGTGGAATTGCCGTCCATTGGTATTTCTTGATGCCGCCGTAATAGTGCGTGTCAAGGAACGCAAACTCGTTTTCCTCATAAAGCGGGTTTTGCTTAAGGTCAAGGCGTGGCGAATCAACGTGCGCGCCAAGAATGTTAAGCCCTTCTGAAAGCGGACGTTTGCCAATCACGGCGGCAACAAGCGCCTTGCCGCGAATGTGCTGGAAGACCTTAACGCCGGGTTTTATTTCTTTGACCTTTTCCAGATCGCTAAAACCATGCTTTTTCAAAAGCGCAACAGAGGCGGAAGAAAACTCCCGTTCGGTTTTTCCCTTGTCAAGCATTTCACGGTAACTTTTGGAAAATGCTTCAACTTCTTTTTCGATTTTTTCGCCCAAACCATCCCAGCAGTTTTTGGGAGTGTAAACCAATGTATCAGTCAAGCGCTGTCCCGCGCTCTTTTGTTCCTTTTGCTCATCAGATTTTTTTTCAGCTTTTTCTTTTGCCATTATATATCCTCTCACTAATGGTGGCTCTTTTTTTGACGGTAGAAAAACCGCCTTTAATATATTACAGTATACTCCATGGAAATACGAGACCGTTACGCACCATCCCCCACCGGGCTTCAGCATGTGGGCGGAGTCAGGACAGCCCTTTTTAACTACCTGTTTGCCCGCTCAAAAGGCGGCAAATTCATCCTCCGCCTTGAAGACACCGACCGCACGCGATCCGAAGACATCTACGTGCAAAACCTGTACGACACTTTCGCGTGGCTGGGTTTCAAATGGGATGAAGGTCCCGATGTGGGCGGCCCTCATGCCTCGTATATCCAGTCGGAGCGTTTTGAAACTTACCGCACGTATGCCGGCAAACTGATAACAAGCGGCCGCGGCTATTATTGCTTTTGTTCAGCCGAACGCATAGACGCAATCCGCAAAGAGCGGGAGGCCGCCCGCTCAAGTGAAAGCGGTTATGACCGCCATTGCCGCGGTATTCCCGCCGAGGAGGCCGCCCGCCGTGTCGCAGACGGCGAACCACACACGGTGCGGCTGAAAATCCCGCTTGAGGGTTCTGACGACGGGGAGGCGGCAACGAGGTTCCACGACCTCCTGGTTGGAAGCATAGAGTGGAAGAACAAGGACATCAACCCTGACCCGGTGCTTTTGAAAGCGGACGGCTTTCCCACTTACCACCTTGCAAATATTGTAGACGATCATCTGATGCAAATAACGCACGTCATGCGGGCGCAAGAGTGGCTGCCGTCCACGCCTCTCCACGTGATCATGTACGATTCCTTTGGCTGGACTCCTCCAACGTTCTGCCACCTTCCAATGGTTATGGGGCAGGACGGCAAAAAGCTCTCCAAGCGCCACGGGGCAACAAGTATTGACGAATTCCGCCGGCAGGGTTATCTGCCCGACGCGCTTATCAATTACATTGCACTGCTTGGCGCATCCTATGAAGAAGGGAAGGATATTTACTCACTGGAAGAACTTGCCGAGCGTTTCAGCACAGAAAAGCTAAACACAGCCCCGGCGATTTTTGATTACAAAAAACTTGAATGGTACAACGGTCAGTATATCAGGATGAAAAGCGATGAGGAA
>JAIRQD010000092.1:0-4790 GCA_031256655.1 Treponema sp. | reverse complement strand
CCGCTTTGTATTTCGTCGCCGTCTTCGGCTTCCTTTACCGCAAGCGGGCAAATGCGGTCAAGGCTTTTGGCAAACTCGTTGGTAAAACCGGGAGGCATATGCTGTACAACAACAATCGGCACCTTCAAATCGCTGTCGATTGAAGAAAAAACTGTCCGCAACGCATCCGGCCCGCCTGTAGAAATGCCAATAGCGATAATCTCCGTTTTACCGGGCTTTCGCATCTGCGCCGGCGGGGCGGCAGGGGCGGCAGGGGGAGAGCTGCTCATCATCTTAAAATGTGCCGCCATGTCCGGATGCGCCTGACTTGGCTGGGTTTTTTTGGCATAGTTTTCGGGGGAGACAACTTTTTTCCCCTGCGAGCGGCGGAAGGCCTCACCGTAACCTATAAGCTTTGGAATGAGTGTGTCTTTAACGCTTTGGATATCCATTGAAACTGAACCGGAAGGCTTTTGAACAAAGTCACTTGCTCCCAGAGACAACGCTTCCATAGTGATTTTTGCGCCCTTTTCGGCAAGCGAAGAAAGTATGACAACAGGAATTGTTATCCCCAGTTTTTTTCGTTCTTGCAAAAACTCAATACCGTTCATTTCCGGCATTTCCAGATCAAGACAAATCACATCAGGCTCGACACGGGGAATTTTTTGCAGCGCAAAATTTCCGTTCATTGCCTTTTCGGCCACCCTAAGACCGGGGGAACCTTCGACCATGTGCCCTATGAGGTTACGCATCATAGCAGAATCATCGACAACCAATACCGATATTTCGTCAGACACAACAGAACTCCTTATCTAAATATATTTTCGATATAACGTAGACCACTGAGTTTTTACAAACTCAAATTTTGTATTCATACCAAATAAGGATTCAGAATGTCCAATAAAAAGAAAAGACTTAGGTGCCATTGCATCCCAGAACTTATTTATCACCGCTACTTGAGTTGGTTCGTCAAAGTAAATGATCACATTTCTACAGAAAACAATATCCATGTTTCTGTGACCTGAATCATTTTTGAGATTGTGGTAATCAAAACGAATTTTCGATTGAATGTCGGGGCGAATCTTATAACCGCCGTCCACTTTTTCAAAATATTTTTTCAAATAGTTATCCGGAATGCCCGCAATCCGGCTGTCCGAATAAAAACCCTCTTTTGCACTCATAAGGCATTTTAGGCTTAAATCGCTTGCGATAATTTCGCACTTCCAGCCCGGCGGCAGCACTTCCGTCATCAGCATGGCAATGGTGTACGGTTCTTCACCGGTTGAACAGCCGGCGCTCCAAACTCTTATAACGGAGTTTCCGGTTGCCTTTTTGACATTCATAAGCTCAGGAATCACATGATGTTGCAAAGCTTCAAAGTTTGCCTCATTGCGAAAAAAGCGCGTCAGGTTAGTTGTAACTGAATCCAAAAAGCTCTTCAGCTCAGCCTGATCGCTTGTGATCATGTTATAATAAGTTTTTACCGAATCGATACTTTTTTCTCTAAGGCATTCTTTCAATCTGCTTTCAAGAATTGAACGATTTGTTGATGTGAAATGGATTCCGCATTCGTTATAAATAAGTGTGCGGTATTGGTCAAAATCAGTATCTGTGAAAAACTCATGACCACTCATGTTATAATAATACATCCATTGGGATATTGTGTCAATGATTATTAGTGTATCGCGCCGTTGCGACATTCCGCGTTTCGCTTTTGACTGGTTTTCCGAAAGGCTTGATGCGGGTTTTGTCGATGTGAAAAATCCATTCAATCCCCGCCAAATAAAGCGCGTTTGCCTTTTGCCGTCTGCGCTGGCAGGCTCAGCGGGCGCGGAGGTTTTTGCGTTTTGGACGCGCGATCCCGCCGCGATTTTGTCAAATGCCGAAAACCTCACTCAACGCGGATACGGCTTTTATGTGATGGTAAGTCTGACAGGCTATCCGGACGTTTTGGAGCCAAACGCGCCGCACTTGGAAACAGTCATCGACACAATGAAAACCCTCTCCCTTAAAATCACAAGCGCGCGTGTAATTTGGCGCTATGATCCGATTTTTCTCTCTGATATAACCGATTTTGACTTTCATCGCCGCAATTTTGCGCTTCTTGCCGCAAAGCTTTCAGGCGCAGTGCAGCGCGTAATCATCAGCTTTTACGATGCGTACAAGGCAAGTGAAAGGCGGCTTTTGGCGCTGGAGCAACGCGGGCTTTTACGGCGGCTTCCTTTGCGGCTGAAGCCGCCTGACAATTTAACATGTGAAGCGGCTTTTGAGCCTGAAATAAGCGATTTTCTTTTTTGTCTTGCCCGCATTGCCGCAAATGAGGGCATGGAAATTGCCAGTTGCGCGGAGAAAGATATGTCAGATTTGGGAATTCAAAGCGGAGCCTGCATTGACGGGGAATACATAACGCGGCAGTTTGGCATAAAACCAGGCGGTAAAGACCCAAGCCGCCCGCTTTGCCGCTGCAGTAAAAGCGTGGATATTGGCTGGTACGGGAAATGTCCATCCGGCTGTGTGTATTGTTACGGGCTCCGTTAGCGTCTAACTTGGTGAAAAAAATGTTTTGTGCTACACTATTATTGTGGGAAGAATGATTTTCAAGGTTTTTGTGATTTTTTTTGGTTCTGTGGTTTTTTTGACTTTTGCCATAAATGTTTGGATCGTTTTAGTATCTCACAGGCACATTTACACCAGCCCGGAGGATATTTCTCCGCGTACCGCGGTGCTCGTTTTGGGCGCGCAGGTGATTGGGACAACGCTTTCGCCCGTTTTGGAAGACCGGGTTTCAGGCGGCATACAGCTTATGGAAAGCGGGAAGGGCGAAAAACTCCTTCTTTCAGGGGATCACCGGGAAAAGCACTACAACGAAGTGCGGGCGATGAAATTATTCGTTCTTGACAACGCCCCTTCCATACCGCACGAAGACATTTTTCTCGATCATTCAGGAATTTCCACTTGGGATTCCATGTTTCGCGCTAAAAACATTTTTGAAGTAAGCGATCTCATTATCGTCACTCAAAAGTTCCACATCAACCGCGCTGTGGCTATGGCGCGAAGTCTTGGCATGGATGCTGCAGGCTTTGCGGTAAACCAGGGGCATTTTTCGCGCCGGACTTTGCTTTTTTGGCATTTTCGGGAATATTTTGCCAGAGTAAGGGCGTTTTATTCGATTCTGTTTAGACCGAACCCACACTTTCTTGGGGATGTAACTCCCATTTCCGGCGATGGCCGGTATTCTTGGTACTAAAAGAGACTTTATCATGGACACTCCCTGCTCCAGCACTTCTCCTGTTCTCCTTCCTGTCGGGGGGATTGTGTATCAGTGTGTTCCGGGTTTTGAAGGGCATCTGGAAAGGGAGCTTTCGCTGTTTTGCGAAGAAAATTCAAGTTCAAGCAAATATAGTGGCTTTGAGCGCTGGGGCAATTTGTTCCATTTGAAAACAAACGTGAACATTAGCCCGAATGAGTCACCCGATTTGCCGCCCGTTTTCTGGCATTTAAACGCCTGGTTTGATCCGGTAAAAATCACTTTCAATTCCATAAACGAAGCGGCAAAGGCTTTGCGTGAAATGCAGCGTAACTGGTCGCCCGTTCTTTTTACGCATTACAGGCGTGGCAATCTTATCGCATCAAAACTCCCCAGTGTCTCCACAAAAAAACGCATATTCCCCTGGCTTTCTCCAATTTCGCCAATGGGCGCATGGACGCTGTTGGATGAGCGCACAATGATCGCATCAGTGCGCTGTTCAAGCCCGTTTCCCGCAGGTCTAATTGAGTTTGAAGAAGACAAGGAAGGACCGCCGTCAAGAGCTTACTTAAAACTTTGGGAAAGTTTTGCCCGCCTTCGCCGCCTGCCGGAAAAGGGCGAAAAGTGCCTTGATGCCGGTGCAAGCCCCGGCGCGTGGACATGGGCGCTCAAGCAGCTTGGGGCGGAAGTTATCGCCGTTGACCGCGCCCCGCTTGAAGCAAAGATTGCCGCCATGCCCGGCGTGAGTTTTATTCAGGGTGATGCTTTTGCGTTAAAGCCTGAAGAAATCGGGCGCATCGACTGGCTTTTCTGTGATGTCATCTGTTATCCGCACCGCCTTTTCCAGTGGATTGAAAAGTGGCTTTCTTCGGGGCTTTGCAAAAACTTTGTTTGCACGATAAAAATGCAGGGCACTGTCGAAAGCGGCGTTGACTTTGATGTGCCCCGCCGTTTTGCGGCTATTCCCGGATCGTTTGTTGTGCATCTTTGCCACAATAAACATGAGCTAACATGGATATGTTATAATTATGCGCGGGGACTTTGATATGACTGCCAAAGAATTTATCGATAGCCTTGAAACACCCGCCGCCGCGCGGATGCTTACCTCTTTATACGGCGAAGATGCTGTTAAAGCGGCTAAAACGCGCTACCGCCGCCTTGCAGAAGAGCTCCTTGACGCGCAATTTTTCCCGTCCGCTAAATACCCGGAAGCGGCGGGGGATTTGCGCCTTTTTTCAGTCCCCGGCCGCACCGAGCTTGGCGGCAACCACACCGATCACAACCGCGGCAAGGTGCTTGCGGCTTCCGTGCATTTGGATGCGGTCGCGTTTGCCGCACCACGAAATGACAACCATGTGTTTTTCCGCTCGCACGGGCACCGCGACATAAAACTTGATCTTTCTGATCTTTCGGTGCGGGAAGAAGAAAAAGGCGACACAGAAGCGCTCATTCGCGGAATTGCCGCGGAAATGACCGCCCAGGGAACGCCGGTGCGCGGTTTTACCGCGAATGCCGCCAACGCCGTGTTAAGCGGTTCCGGTCTTTCTTCAAGCGCCGCGGTGGA
>JAIRQD010000067.1:0-29609 GCA_031256655.1 Treponema sp. | reverse complement strand
GGCACTGAAATCCGAAGCTCTTCTATTGTGCTTTTCATGGCGATTATTGTCGTTGTCATAAGAGCAGAAAGCCCGACAAGTTTAACTTTATGAAGCGCCGCCTGCTCAACAACAAATTTGGCTTCAACATCTTTGCCTAAGTCAATTACCTCATAGCCGTAACTTTGCAGCAGCACCTTTACAATGTTTTTTCCTATGTCGTGGATATCGCCTTTGACTGTCGCCAAAACGATTTTGCCTTTTGACAAGCCGTCGCTTGTGCGAATGTTTTCCCTTGCAACGTCAAAACACGCTTTTGCGGTTTCCGCTGATTGCACCAACTGCGGAAGAAATAGTCTGCCTGCTTCAAATTCCTTTCCGGCAATATTAAGCGCAGGAATTAAATACTCATCAATTATTTTCAAAGGCTCTTCTTTTGTAAGCTTGGCTTTTGCAACCGCAACAGCGGCATCTTTTTGTCCGCCGCAAACAAGCGTTATTAAATCTTTTTCACTCGTATCAGGCTTTTCTTTTTTTTCATTTGTTGCGCTGAAAAAAGCGATATATTTTTCCGCCCCGGCATCATTCCCGTTAAGCACATTAAAGGCTTTTAAAACCGATGTAATTTCAGCCGACATCGGGTTTACAATTGCCGCGTCCAAACCGGCAGTAAGAGCCGCGGTCAAAAAGACGCCGTTTAAATACGGGCGGTTGGGCAAACCAAACGAAACATTGCTTACGCCCAAAACTGTTTTCACGTTTAAGTTTTCTTTAACAAGCTGAATCGCTTTAATTGTTTCAAAAACTTCCGCCTGCTGTGCGGACGCGGTTAAAACAAGGCAATCAATTATAATGTCTTCGCGCTTTAGCCCGTAACTTTCCGCCGTTTGGATAATGTCTTTTGCTATTAAAAAGCGTTTTTCAGCTTTTGGGGGAATTCCGTTTTCATCCAGAGTAAGGGCGACAACTGCCGCGCCGTATTTTTTTGCGATTGGAAAAATTTTATGTTTGCTTTCATTTGTTCCGTTCACTGAATTAATAAGCGGCTTCCCGTTATAAATCCGCACAGAACTTTCGATTGCTTCATAACTTGCGCTGTCAATTTGCAGCGGCACTGTATTTACACTTTGAATTTCCCGAACGATATGCGCAAGTACCGACGCCTCGTTTATATCAGGAAGTCCCGCATTCACATCCAAAATATCCGCGCCTGCATCTTCCTGATTTACCGCCTCATTTATAATAAAACCTAAATTGTTATTTTTAATCGCTTCAATTAGTTTGGGCTTCCCTGTCGGATTTATCCTTTCACCAATTACGCTTATTCGCCCGTCAAATACCGCGGTTTTCGTTCCCGATGTAACCGCTGTAATTTTTTGAAGCTTTCTGGCAAGCGGCTTTTTCCCCTTTATCGCTTTTGTTAGAGCGGCAATATGTTCAGGAGTTGTTCCGCAGCAGCCGCCAAACAAAGAAACCCCTTTTTCATAATATTCTGTGAGCGCGTGCGCAAATTGATCGGGGGTTACACTGTAAGCGCCGGAAGGAGATGGAAGCCCCGCATTCGGCATTACCAAAACAGGAATACTGCTGTGTGCCGCAAACACATCAACTACAGGCGCGATCATAAACGGATTGCGCGAACAATTTACGCCTATTGCGTCCACGCCGATCGCGTTCAAAAAAACAGCCGCCGTAATTGCATCACATCCCATAAACGTGCGCAAGTTTTCATCAAACGTCATTGACACGACAACAGGCAGGCGGCTGTTTTCCTTTGCCGCAATGACTGCGGCTTTTACTTCGTAAAGATCGGACATTGTTTCAATAAGGATTAAATCAGCGTTTGCCAAAACAGCCGCCCTGATTTGCCGCGCGAATAATTCCACCGCCTGCTCAAAACCAATAACCCCTGACGGCTGCAGCATCTGCCCCAAAGGACCTAAATCCAGAGCGGCAAATTTCGCGCCCGCGAATTTTACATTGTCTATGGCCGCAAAAATAATCTTTTCAACACTAAATTCTGTTTTATCGAATTTAAGCCCGTTTGCGCCGAATGTGTTTGCGGTAATTATATCGCTTCCGGCTTCGACGTACTGTCTGTGAATATCTATTATTAAATCAGGATTGGTAATATTTAAAATTTCGGGTAATGTTCCTGCGGGGATTTTATCTTGAAGCATTGTACCCATTGCTCCGTCAAAAATCAAAACATCGTTTTTCAGCGCATTAATTAAATCAGCATTTTTCATTTTTTTCGCACTTCTCCTTTATCGGGCAGTTTAAGCATTTGTCTTTTATTTCAGGTTTTTCTGCTGCATATCCAATCACCGCGGTAACTGATTTTTGCGGCAACAATAAATTATCATCACTCACCGTAATTCCTGCAAGCGCTGTAGCATTTGTAATTTTCAGCAAGTCGCTTTGACTTGAAAGAGGAAAATCGCCGTAACCGGGACTGAAACGTGAAGTTATGTATAAACCTTCTTGCCCTGCCTTCACCGCAATTTCTTCCTGCAAGCTGTCGCATATTTCTTCAATAAGATTGTTGGTCTCGGCATCGTATTCAAGAGCGGCAGTTAAGCTTGTGTATTGAAGTCTGCGTAAATGGCGATCAACTTCCGATCCAAGCGTTGCCGCAAGAACCGCGCATTTATTGCATCCTTGCAAATGCGCCGCAAGCGATTTTCCCTTAAAAACAATTCCGCCGGGCAAATACACACAATCAATGGTAACTTCAATTGTGTATTCTTTGTATACAGCTTTTGGTACAGCCATAGGCACATCTTTTTGCGCGGTTTTTTGCACGGCGGGAAAAGCGGCATCAGTTTTTATTGCCATATTATACCCTTTTAACGTTTAAGTTTTTAAGGCAATATTCGGCAATAAACGGTTTGTTCATTGTATAAATATGAACGCCTTCAACATTATTATCGCACAAATCCTGCATTTGCCTGCACGAATATTCAACACCCGCATTTGCAAGACTTTCCCCTTCATCTCCGTATTTATTAATTAATTTAATTATCGGAGCAGGAAGCGAAGCGCCGCACATAAATATCATCCGCTGTATTTGCGCCTTGCTTAAAATCGGCATAATGCCTGCAGAAATTGGTTTTGTAACACCGGCGGCGCGAGCCTTTTCCAAAAAGCGGTAAAAAACATCGTTTTCAAAAAACAATTGCGTTACAAAAAAATCAGCCCCGCAATCTTGCTTTTCTTTAAGATACCGAATATCGTCTTTTAAGTTTTCGCAAGAGATATGCCCTTCAGGATATGCCGCAGCTCCTATGTTAAAGCCGTGCGCTTTTAACGCGGCAATTAAATCTTTGGCATACCTGAAACTGCCGCTTGCTTTTTCGTCTCCGCCAAGCGCGAGAATGTTTTCAATACCTTTTTGTTTAAAATCTTCGGTGATGCTTTTGATGTCGCTTTCGTCAGCGGCGGAGCAAGTCAAATGCGCAAGCGCCTCGATTCTGTTTTTCTCTTTAATGTGCTGAACAACTTCGACGGTAATATTTGTGCCTTTCGCTTTTCCGCCGGCACCGAAAGTAACGCTGATAAAATCAGGCGTTAATGTGCTTAAGCCGTCTAATGTATTATATATCGTTCCAATGTCGCCGTCTTTTTTCGGCGGAAAAACTTCAAACGAAACCACGGTTTTATTGTGTTTGTATAAGTCACCAATTTTCATTTCCGGATTTTCCTTGTAATAAGTTAGAGGCGGCTTTTTCGGCGTTCGGCAAATCCGGCAATATCGCTGAACTCAACTCTTGAACCATCATCAAGTTTTGCGGTGCCGGAAAAAGAGCCGAACAATTGCCTGCGCTTGAGTGAGTAAAAAAGCATTTGGTGGTTTTCATCGCGCTCTTGCTGCGGCGAAAAAGTCATTTCCAAACGGTTGTCGTTGCTGGTGAAGCGCCACGGCACAGGGCGGTTTGAGGGAATGTGAAACGTCACCTGATCGAGTTTGTGCAGCTTGCCGTCCAGAAAAAAAGCGTTCTCCGTTGCGTAAGAAGAATCCGCCGAACTGTGCCCAACGCTGAAACCCACTTGCCGCCCGTCTGACTGCCCGCAGCCTGATGCCCAAAAACGCAGATCCTTGCGCGGGCGCACTCCGCGGTTCCAGTCATAAATTCCCCATGCATTGTTGCGGGTAAAAATGAGTTCAGTTGTTCCAAGTTGAATTACACCTTCAACAGTGTACCACGGTGAGCGCCTGGTGTAACAAAATGCGCTTTCTTTTTCCCGCCACGGTAAATGCGTTACAAGAGATTCTGCTTCAGGCGGCGGGGTAAGAACCACCTCGCCTCTTAAAGTTCTTGTGCGGCTAAACTTCGGCGCATCAACTTTGATGATCCTGATTCCCTTGTCCATGACGGCAAAATTTAGATAGCTTTTTTTGTGGTAAAATTTTATCGAACCTGATTCGCTTGAACGCGGCAGGTTAAAAGAACCCAGTGAAAACGGCGTGAGGAACGTGTGCGTGGAGCGTTTGCGGTCTTTCAGGGAAGCAACCGAAATGCACATATATCCTAAATAGCCGTCATCCAATATTTCAAAAAGGATCAAATGGGTTGGCGAAGAAATAACGTAGCGATCAGATTCGCTTATGCTTCTGCGGGGCGACATTAAAAGACCGTGTTCGTAAGTGAACAAAGGTGAACGCGCCCAGCCAAAATTCACAGGGCGCCCGATTTCATCCAATGCGGGGACAGGCTCTGTTGTTTCTAATTGAGACATGATGTAGTATACAATGACAAGGATAAAACGTATATATGAAAAAAGAGAGTTTTGCCGGCATGAAGGTTCTCGTCATGGGGCTTGGCCTTCACGGCGGCGGAGTTGAATCCGCCAGGTATTTGGCCGGTCTTGGCGCGGAAGTTTCCGTTACCGATCTGCGGGATGAAAAAACGCTTGCACCTTCAATGGAAAAGCTGAAGTCCTTTCCCGTCCATTATATTTTGTGCAGGCACGAAACCGAGGATTTCAAAAACGCCGACATCGTAATAAAAAACCCCGGTGTCCGCCCCGATTCCCCGTACTTAAAAGCGGCGCGCAGAATCGAAACCGATATTTCCCTTTTTCTGGCTGCCTGCCCCGCGCGGATTTCTGCGGTAACCGGCACGAAAGGCAAGTCAACCGCTTCCTCGGCGATGTACTGGGTGCTCAATGAGAGCCGCACAATTCCTTCCGGCGCTAATGTGCATTCCTTGAATGCGCATTCAGGGAATGCCCATCTGGGCGGGAACATTGCCGTTTCGCCGCTCACGTTTCTTGATTCCCTAAAACAGGACGATGATGTGGTGCTGGAACTTTCCTCGTTTCAGTTGGGCGACCTGCGCGGGCGCAAACTCCTGAAACCCAGAGCTTCTGTTATCACCTGCATCCTGCGCGACCACCTGGACAGATACGGCACAATGGAAACCTACGTTGCCGACAAGCGGCTTATTTACAAAGATCAGGATAATCTTGATGTGACAGTTGCCGCGGATGACGAATGGGGAAAAAGTTTTCACCGTGAAACGCCCGGACGCGGCATTGTTTTTTCCGAGGAACCTTTGGGTGAAGGGATTTCAGGCGGCTGGATTGCAGACCCTAAAGGGCCGGGTTTTGCGCGCCTGTGGGAAACACCCGCAGGTACAGCAGGCGGCGGAGAACCGGGCAGTGTTGTCGAAGTTGTTCCTGAACGCCCGCTTATTCCCGGACGGCACCAAAAACGAAACCTTTTGGCGGCGGCTTTGGCGCTTCTGGATCTGGGACTTCCGCCTGACTTTATCAAAGAGAGCTTAGGCCGCTTTCCAGGCGTTGAGCACCGCCTTGAGTTTTTCTGCGAAGCAGGCGGCATCCGCTTTTACAACGATACCGCCGCCACAATTCCTGACGCGGCAGTTTCCGCTATAAACGCTTTTGAAAACCCGCAAAAAAGCCTTGTACTCGTTTGCGGCGGCACAGACAAAGACCTTGACTTCAGCATACTTGCCGCCGCCGCCGCCGCCGCCAAAGCGGTTATCTTACTTTCAGGAAGCGGAACTGACAAGCTAAAAACCCTATTTGATTCAGGCGGCGTTAAATACCGTGGCCCCTTTGAATCACCTGAAGATGCGGCAAAGTCCGCTTTGGATGCCGCCGCCGCAGGTGACACGGTGCTGTTTTCGCCCGGCTGCGCAAGTTTTGGTATGTTCTTAAACGAATTTGACCGCGGCAAAAAATGGAAGGCGGCGGTGCGGGAGCTGGTTCGGTAGCGGCGTGGACATTGAGCTTTTAGGACAGCGGGCGAGCATAATCCGCCATGTGCGCAGGTTTTTTGACGAGAAGGATTATCTGGAAGTTGACACGCCGCTTTTGGCACCAAGCCTCATTCCCGAATCGTGCCTTGAAGTTTTTCAAACTTCGCGCCTTTTACCGCAAGAACTTTCAGCGCAATCAGCGCGGGCAGAGCAGGCGGCAAAACCGTATTGGCTTGTGCCGTCTCCGGAAGTTTGGATGAAACGCCTTATCGCTGAACATCGAACCAGTATATATCAAATTTGCAAGTGTTTCAGAAACGGGGAATCTTCCGGCCGCCAGCACAGCCCGGAGTTCACCATGCTTGAGTACTACACAATGCAGGCGGATTACCGCGATTCACTGCGTCTCACCGAAGATCTTTTTGCGTTTCTTTTAACAACTTTCGGCGGCAAAAAAGAACTTTCACCGCCTTTTATCAAACTCACGGTTGAAGAGGCTTTCCAAAAATGGGCAGGCTTTTCGCTCTTTGACGCGGCAAAAAGCTCCTCCGTTATGGAAGCGGAAGCCCGCAGGCTTGGCATAAATCCGCCGCCGGGACTTTCAGTTCATGCGCTTTATGACCTGATTTTCATTCACGCTGTGGAGCCTTTTATCAATCTTGAAAAACCTGTTGTGCTTATGGATTATCCGGCTTTTGTTCCCTGCCTCGCGAAAAAAAGCCCTGACGGAAAAACCGTTGAGCGTTGGGAGCTGTACGCGCGCGGCATTGAACTTGCCAATTGCTTTTCTGAAGAAACTTGCGCGGAAGAAGTGCGGCGGTTTTTTGAAAGCGAAAAGGCGGTGAAAGAGCAAGCCGCGTTGGTTCGTCACGCGGTGGATGACGATTACTGGAAACTGTTCGATGCACGGAACGGGAAAAAATCTTTCCCGCCGTGTTCCGGTGTTGCGATGGGACTTGACAGGCTTATAATGATATTATGTGAACGTAAAACAGTGGATGGGATTTTGCCCTTCCCAATGGAGTAAAAATGGACAACAAGCTTAACGACAAGATTATCGACAAACTTGAATGGAACGAAGAAAGTCAAAAAACCGTATTTACCACACCGATATTCAGCGTTAGCGAGCGTTATTCCCGCTCGCCTGAAAAAACGCTCAAGACGTTTACGGTTTTGGACACCCATGATTGGGCGATTGTAATACCGGTATTGGAAACAGAGCGCGGTAGGGAATTTGTCATGGTAAGGCAATGGCGGCACGGCGCGCGCGAAATAAGCCTGGAATTCCCGGGCGGCGTTTTTGGTCCGGATGAGGAACCGTCAGTAGGTGCTGCGCGGGAGCTGCGGGAAGAAACAGGCTATAACGCGGGGAAAATCGAGCGGTTGGGAGTGTTTAACCCCAATCCGGCGATTATGTCCAACCGCGTACACTTTTTCATCGCTCTGGATTTAAGCCCGCCGCTGCCGCTGAAACTTGACGAAGACGAATATGTTGAAGTGGAAACTGTGCCCTGGCGCGAAGTGCTTTTCGGGCTTGGCAAGCCGCCGTATATTCACGCCCTTATGGGAACGGCGATGTCGTTGTATTTTGCGCGAGAAGAAAAACTCCAAACACTATAATTAGTGCATTGACTAAATACCCCATGTAAGGCAAATATAGCTCGGATACCTGCTAACAGTTAGCAGTATCACAACTTTATTTTTAGGGGCACATTATGGCTGCTGAAGTCACTCTTGCCGCCACGGCGTGGACGTTGATTCCAATCATTTTGACTATTGCGTTTGTGTTTTTGACACGGCGCATTTTGCTGTCAATGACTGTTGGTATCATTTCGGCTGCGTTTATGGTGGCGAATTTCAACCTGTTTCAGGCGGTGAGAACTATTGAAAGGACGATAGTTACGCTGTTCTTTACCGGGACAACTTCTGTTCAGGGACTTGAAGGCGCGGTCGTGGAGGTGATGGTTCACCCTAACGCACACGCTACCGCGCTTTTCGGGTTCGCAAGTCGATGGTATTTTTCTATCATCATCTTCCTGCTTGCGCTTGGCATCATCACCGCGTTTGTGGTAATCACAGGCGGCGCTCGCGCGTTTGTCGAAAGCGTTGCGAAACGGGTGAAAACCCGCAGAGGCGTACAATTTATCACCGTTATCGTTGGTATCATTCTTATGATCGACGACTACTTTAACGCGATGGTGAATGGAAACGTGGGTAAAACGCTTGCGAAAAAACACAACCTTTCCCGCGCGCGTGTAACCTATAACGTAGACTCCATAGCCGCCCCGATTTGTATAGCCGCGCCGGTTTCAAGCTGGGCTGTGGCGATTATGGGCAACATGGCGAGTGTTTTTTACAACATCGGCTATGACGGGAATATCTTCCTTGACTTCCTCCGCATGATTCCGTATCACTTCTACGTGTTCGCCGCAATAGGAATGGTTTTAGTCACTATCATATTCGACTTCAATATGTTCAGCATGAAAAAATACGAAGACAACATGAAAGCAGGCAGGGAAGATACCTCCGCGGACGACAGCTCCGTCGGGCTTGCGCTTGCAGATGTTGAATCGAAAAAAGGCACAATATGGGACTTCTGGGGGCCGATTGTGTGCCTTGTGGTTGGCACGGTTGGCACGATGATCGTCACAGGTCTTCAGACTTCCACGGCTGAACAGATACAGGCATACGGTATTGTCTACTCGATTATGGACAATATGTCGCTTTCCATGTCGCTGCTTTTGGGCGGTATTTCAGGCGGCGTTTCTGCCCTGTACATTGGGCTGCGCCACGTTAAAGCGGGCGAAGTTACGATGGAGCAATACAAAAAGGCTGTGTGGGCTGGTATGCGTTCAATGCGGACAGCCATTGGGATTCTCTGTCTTTCGTGGATGCTTTCTTCGCTTATCAGCCGCCTTGAAGTTGGTGTGTTTTTTGCAAACGTGATTCAGGGCGCGGGCATTTATCCCGGTTTTATTCCGCTTATCATGTTCCTAACCGCCGCCGTTATGGCATTCTGCATCGGCACGTCATGGGGCACTTTCGCCATTGTCCTGCCTATAGCCGGGGCGGTTTCCTACGCCATCGACATTAACCTGCTTCTTCCGGCAATGTCGGCGGTGTTATCCGGTGCTGTTTTCGGCGACCACTCTTCGCCCATCTCGGACACGACTGTGTTGTCATCGGCTGGTGCAAGCTGCAAGGTTATTCCGCACTTTGAATCGCAGTTGCCGTATGCCTTAACAGCGGCGCTGCTTGCCGGTGTCGGATACTTGGGCTTCGGGCTTACCCGTAATGTTTTTGTCGGGTACATCAGCTTTGCCATTGCGATACTGCTTGTCGCATTTGTAATTTGGACAAAGCAGAAAAAGCTTAAAGCAGAGGCAGTTTAGCGGAGGCAGACAACGCTCTGGGGCGGCGGGTAGCATAGTGTGTACCCGCTGTCCCAGCGTTGTCAGGCACAACTAGCCCTTTGTTATAATAAGAAAAATACTCGACTCGTCCACCTCGGTTATTTCGTAGGCGTATCCTGAAGCCTTTCCCACCTCATCCATGTCACGCAACGAAAGCGTTACAGCGCGAAACCCGTCTTTGCAGACTATTACTCCATCTCTGGTTTGTTCTGTATCAATTTCGCCAAGCAAGCCTTTTTCTGACTGTTCATGAAACCAAACCAGGCGGTGCTCCCAAAACTTTGCACTATAGCTGCTGATAAACGCTTTGCCTCCCTGTGAAAGCAGCGCCATTAGTTTTTTTACATATTCAAGCGGCTGTGTTTTCATTGCGGATAAAGCGTTTTGCAGACACAATACCGCGTCAAATGTTTCACCAAGTTCTAAATTGTGCGCGTCCATAACAAGCAGTCTGGAGTTGTTTACGCCGCTTAAATATTCGTTGCCAAATTCCACATTATCAGGCGAAATATCAATGCCGGTAATAAAGGCGCAATTTGGAGCCAGTTCTTTCATGATGCGCCCGTATCCGGCACCCAGTTCCAAAACACGTTCCGCGCCTGAAAGCCGCTTTTTGACAAATGAGATTTCCTCTTCAAGATACTGCCTTACCCTTTGGTGCTTGGTGTCATAAACCCGATATAGCTTTTGCGCGTTCAGATTTTTTGAGTAGTAATTTTCTTTCATCGACCAATACCCTCCAATGCAACGCTCCCAGCTATCTAAGGAATATAAGCGCGATTAAACCTGAAAGCAAAATCGACAGGATCAGGCGCTCCACCCAAATTATCACCATCTGCCAAACTTTAACCGGAACTTTAGTGGCAAGTATGCTCGGCACAACGGCTGAAAAGAAAATTACCGCCGTGATGCTGGACACCGCCACGACATAGCGGCTTTGCAGCGAATGAAGTTCCGCATCCATGAACGCGGCAGGCAGGAACATTTCGACAATGCCGGTGGAAAGCGCCTGTGCAGCCAGAAGCGCTTCGGGCAATCGCACCAGCCATGTAAACGGGAGGAAAATAAAGCCGATGATGTTAAACACCGGGGTAAACTCGGCAATGATCATTCCCAAAAGACCGATTGACATTATAGTCGGCAAAAGAATCGAAACGATACGGCATCCGGCTTTGAAGCTGTTCCAGAGGTTTACACCTACATTGCCTGAGTTGGACGCTACTCTTAAGCCTTCGCGTATTGCCACTTTGAAGCGCTCCGTTTCGATAGGCTCTTCCGGCTGTGGCGTGACACCCTCAAAGTATTCGTTTGGTATCTTGCAGAGGGGAAATATCCGCGCGGTGATCGCGGTAACGGCGGCGGCGACCAGCATGGTTGTCCAGAAGAAAAAGACCCAGCGATCCATAAGACCTAAACTTCCGGCTACAACGACCATGAACGTGGCCGACACCGTAGAGAAACCGGTAACGATTATGGCGGCTTCACGTTTGGTGTATTTGCCTTCTTGCAGCAGCTTGTCGGTAATCATCATTGCCAAGGCATAATTTCCGACAAGGGATGTTACCGCATCAACAGCCGAACGGCCTGGAGTGCGGAACACTTTGCGCATGATAGGTCTTAGGAAAACACCGAAAAATTCCATCAAGCCGTAGTTTATAAGAAAGAACAGAAAAACAGCCCCGATTGGTATCAAAAACGCCAGGGACACACACAGCGCGTTAAAAAGAAAAGGCAGGAAGTTGCCTTGATGCAGGAAATCCGGGCCGATCCTGACCACACCAAGCACATTGAGAACATGCATAGCGCCGGCGGCAACACCCAAAATCTTAAAACCGGTAAACACAGTCTGTATGGTGTTTTGGTTCCATGTTTTCTTGATAAACGGGTAAACAGCGCCAATTAGCATAATCAAAAGAGCGATAATCTGCTGCCGCCCCGTGGGCATGGGGCCGACAAGCCAGCGCACAAAATGGTGCAGATGGTCTACCGGAATGGTGTTCCTTGTCACTCCCCCTATGGTTAGCTGGATGTTGACAAAAAACATGAAAACGCCAATGACACTACAGATGATAAATTTCGCCCAAGCTAAACCCGGATTCGGCAAAGCATGCTTTGATTCCATAAAAGACAATCTCCTTTATAACTTTTTTGATATACTTTTTCAAAAATGGTAACACGGGGTTTGGCGATTGTCAAGGAAACAGAAAATCGCTCACTGTTGAAAAAAACATTGACCGGATAAATATTTCCTTGTAAGATATTAAAACATGTAGAATTTGTATTTACAAAAAACAACTTTTTTACCTTCCGAGGAGGACAATCGTAATGAGTACCATAGAACTTGACACTGAACTACCGCAATTGCCTGATTTCCAGCCCGGTATCCGCCGCGCGCCGAGAAGGGAGGCGGTAATGTCTGAAGATGACAAAGTTACCGCAATCAAAAATGCGTTACGGTATGTCCCCAAAGAACACCATGCGGTGATGGCGGAGGAGTTCGCCAAAGAACTCAAAGATCACGGGCGCATTTACGGTTACCGCTTCCGTCCGCAGGGGGGAATCAGCGGCAAGCCCATAGACGAATACAAGGGAGCCTGCACCGAAGGCAAAGCGTTTCAGGTGATGATCGACAACAATCTCGATTTCGCCGTGGCGCTGTATCCTTATGAGCTTGTAACATACGGGGAAACAGGGCAGGTTTTTCAAAACTGGATGCAGTACAGGCTCACAAAAAAATACCTTGAAGTGCTTACGCAAGAGCAGACCCTTGTGCTCTTGTCGGGGCATCCTCTGGGGCTGTTCCGCTCCCACAAACTGGCTCCGCGTGTTATCGTGTGCAACGGGCTGTTTGTGGGGCTTTACGATAATCCACAGGGTTTTGGCCGTGCGGCGGCGATGGGCGTGTCAAACTACGGTCAGATGACAGCGGGCGGCTGGATGTACATTGGCCCGCAGGGAATAGTGCACGGCACGTTCAGCACGCTTTTGAATGCAGGCCGCCTTGTGCTTGGCATCCCGAAAAATGAAGATTTGGCGGGCAGACTTTTTGTCACCTCAGGGCTTGGCGGCATGAGCGGCGCACAGGGCAAGGCCGCAGAAATAGCGGGCGCTGTAACGCTGATTGCCGAAGTCGATATTTCCCGCATCAACACGCGGCATGAGCAGGGCTGGGTCAGCAAGCAGACGGCATCGCTTGAACAGGCGGTAAAGTGGGTAAAGGAAAAGCAGGCGGCAAAGGAAGCCTGCGCCATTGCCTTCCACGGCAACATCATCGACCTGTTGGAATATCTGATAGCGCAGAATATCCACATCGACTTGCTGTCCGACCAGACATCCTGCCATGTGCCGTATGAAGGCGGTTACTGCCCGCAGGGTTTGAGTTTTCAGGAGCGCACCGAAATGCTCAAAAACGATCCCGCACGGTTTCGTGAGCTTGTGGATGAATCGCTGCGGCATCATTATTCGCTTATTTGCAAGCTGCACGAACGCGGCGCGTATTTCTTTGATTACGGCAACAGTTTCCTCAAAGCGGTGTATGATGCGGGCGTTAAAAGCGTCTGCAAAAACGGCCATGACGAAGTTGACGGCTTTATTTTTCCCTCTTATGTTGAGGATATTCTTGGGCCGCAATTGTTCGATTACGGATACGGGCCGTTCCGTTGGTGCTGTCTGTCAGGCAAGCAGGAAGACCTGGATGCCACCGACAAAGCGGCAATGGAATGCATAGATCCTGAGCGGCGTTATCAAGACCGCGACAATTACGTGTGGGTGCGGGACGCGAAAAAGAACAAAATGGTTGTGGGAACCAAATGCCGCATACTTTATCAGGATGCCGAAGGCCGCACAAAAATAGCGCTTAAGTTTAACCGGATGGTGCGTGACGGCGAGATTGGCCCTGTTATGCTTGGGCGGGATCACCACGACACAGGCGGCACCGATTCCCCGTTCCGCGAAACTTCCAACATCAAAGACGGCTCAAACATCACCGCCGACATGGCTACGCAGTGTTTTGCCGGAAATTGCGCGCGCGGCATGAGCCTTGCCGCTTTGCACAACGGCGGCGGCGTGGGCATCGGCAAATCCATTAACGGCGGCTTTGGCATGGTGCTTGACGGCAGTGAGCGGGTAGATACGATTCTTAGTATGTCGATGCCGTGGGACGTGATGGTCGGCGTTTCCCGCCGCGCATGGGCGCGCAACGAGAACGCGATAGAAACGGCGCGGCTTTACAACGCCAACAACACAGGAACGGATCACATCACCATTCCCGTTGTTGCCGAAGATACGCTTGTCAGGTCTTTGTTTTAGACAGCCGTTTAGCGCCTATTTAGTGTCTGTCCATAAAGTCGGTTACTTTACGGACAGACCTTCCATTTTCTCGCCTAAAGGCTACGAAAATGCGGTTTTTAAGGAAGTCTGTCTACAATGTGTCTACATTATAGACAGACTCTATTTAATCACCATGTGTTCAGCGTGAACATGAGCGCCGTCACAGAATGGAATATTTTTCGATTTGCCGCAACGGCAAATGGCAGTCTGCATTTTCGGCGCGTACTCAAAACCATCCTCGCCGACGATCTGGACACCGCCTGAAACTCCGACGGGACCAAGGCGCTGGCTGGACTGAAGCAGGGAAACTGCCTTTACTGCGCTGCTGTCAATTGTTTCAGCGCCGGCATTGTAGGCTTCCCTGTCGGTAGTTTCCGGTGCGTCAAAGCCAACTTGCGAATGACGGCCATCGCAATACGGCTTATAATCTGAATGTCCGCAGCGGCATATATGCTTGGGGTTTTCAGTCGGCCCAAACGTTTTCCGTTCCTGAAACTCAGTTACCTGCCCTGAATCATCCATAACCATCAAAACTTCTTTTATGGGAATATCTCCGTCAATTTGAAGCGGTCCTTTTTGCAAAAGTCTTACTTTCATAAGGTGTTCTCCTTTTCTTACAGGTTTGCGTCTCCGCAAAAGAGGCTAAAGTCGAGGCTGTAACAAATAAAACAGGCTTAGGTTACAGCCAGTAAATTTGGTAATGGAATTCTAAAGAGAGCATTTCAAGTGGCTTGGTATCCTTGAGCTGAAGCCGTACCGAAATACATGATAAAAAATGCCAAAAATACCCTAAAAAGTTGATTTTTTTTCATAAATTTGACATTTTTCCTTGCAATGAAAGTAAAAATCATTTACAATTACACCCAACTTGAGACTTTCATGTATACAGCTAAGGAGAGGCGCCATGGAAATCACAGACATCAGGGTTCGAAAAGTGTCGGGAGAAGGAAAGCTAAAAGCCTATGTGACAATTACGTTTGACGACTGCTTTGTGATTCACAACGTGAAAATCATTGAGGGAAAAAGCGGGGTGTTCATTGCTATGCCAAGCCGGAAAACGAGGGTTGGGGAATATAAGGATGTTGCTCATCCGATAAGTCCCGAATTTCGTGCTGAACTCCAGACAAAGATACTGGAGAAATACGACTCAGGAAGCTGTGTCGACGATCCTACTCTGGAGATTTAGGACATTTATAAGACATCGAACACCGTGTTCCCATTCCGCTTGAGTTGCTGGCGTAGTTTGCGCAGTGGTACGCGGAAGCTCTAACCTTTGGTTTGCCGCGAAGTTACAAACGCTTTACCACCTGACATTAAAATTAAGTGGATTTTCCAAAACCAGCAAATCAGCCAGCGGGATGTTGAATTCCGCGCGGCTTCCTGTGGCAGTTCCGCCTTGAACGGCGGTAATGTGGCGGGGAAATTGGACGCTGACACGGATTGCCGCCCCGGCGATTTCGTTGGCAAGAGCCGCACCGTAAATCATGGAAAGCAGGCTTAGGTACGCCTGGCGCGTCATATTTTCACCTGTGACAACAGGGGCCATTATAAGTGCAAGGTGCTCGGCAAGTTCGGGGGAAAGCTGTCTTATGACGGCGGGGGCGAAAGTCCTGTCAAGCATTATGGTGATGGAAGAACTTCCGGCAGCAGCGCCTTCGGAAAAGCTTATAAACTGCCCGCTTGCTTCACTTAGCATCAAAAAGTCGCCTATGCTTGATATTGCGATTCTGCCGTTTAGCGCATTCGGAGTCGAGTTCACAAGGGCAGCCGATTGCACACCGGGAGCGGCGGCGATGGAGAGGCTTATCTCACCGGCGTTGAGTATGGGCGCATCGGCGGCAGCTCCCATAAAACCCTGTATGGAACGCACCAAAGCGACCGCCGCAGGCTGTAGGGATGTATCCACGGTGACATCCGCGGCTCCGCCGCCTCTGACTGCGCCGTCAATCTGCGTGGCGCAGGAAAGGAACAGCGCCAACAGCGGCGCAAAAAACAATACGCTAAACTTTCCCATAAAAACCTCTTAATAAGCGATATACAAACGTAACAATAAAATATACCGCATTGTAACAATACGTTTAAGCCCTTGCAACCTTACGTTAAGCATGGTGTCCTTACTACAAGGTGAAATTTAAATTTAGGAGGGAAGATGAGTGGTTCATTCAAGCCGTGGGCTTTTTTGGAAGAGTACCGCGGCAAAAATTTTAGCGGGCAATGGCCTACGTTGCCGGAAATGTTCAAGATTACCGTGTCCCGGCACGGGGATCGCGCCTGTTTTACTGTATTTGAGCCTGATCGCATAAGCCTTTCTTACAACCAAGCATTGACGCGCATAAATGCAGTGGCGCGCTGGCTTGCAAGCAAGGGAATCCGCAAGGGCGATAATGTGGCGCTTACGGGGAAAAACTCCCCGGAGTGGTCGGTCGCGTATTTGGGCATTCTTTTTGCGGGGGCGACAATTGTCCCCATCGACTATCAATTAAAAAATGAAGAAACAGACCTTCTTATAAAAACGGCAGGGGCAAAAGTCCTCTTTGTGGACGATGAAAAACACCCCCACTATGTCCAGACGCCGGGCGGGATTTCGGAACTTGTTTCGCTGGTTAAGGGAACGGGTCAGTATATCTACGATTTGGATGGACCGGAATCCCAGATACAAGAGGCAGGCGAGTTTGACGTGGCGGCGATTCTTTTTACATCGGGGACAACGGGCAACCCCAAAGGGGTAATGCTCACTCACCAAAACCTTGTCGCCGACTGCTACCTTGCGCAGGGAACGCCGCTGCGTGTATACCACACCGATGTGTTCTACGCGATTTTGCCCATCCACCACATCTACACAATGCTCGCCGTTTTTATCGAGGCAATCAGCGTTGGGGCGGAAATTGTCTTTGGCAAGAAGATGATAAGCGCGGTGATGCTTAAAGAGCTGAAAGAAGGGAACGTCACGATGCTTTTGGGCGTGCCCATGCTTTTCAATAAACTTCTTGCAGGCATCATGCGTGGGATTAAAGCCAAAGGGCCTGCTGTGAGCGGGATTTTGGGCTTTCTTATGGCGGTTTCAGGCGGCATCAAAAAAACCTTCGGGGCAAATCCGGGCAAGAAGCTTTTCGGGAGCGTTTTGCAGAAAGCCTCGCTTGCAACGATTAGAATCTGCATTTCAGGCGGCGGGCCGCTTGCGCCGTCAGTGTTCCGCAAGTTCAACCAGATGGGCATAGACTTCGTGCAGGGTTACGGCCTTACCGAAACAAGCCCCATTATCGCGCTGAACCCTATTGAGCATTACAAGGAAACAAGCGTTGGCAAGGTGATACCGGAGGCGGATTTGAAAATTCTTGACCCGGATGCCAACGGCATAGGTGAAGTAATCGTTAAGGGGCCGATGGTGATGAAAGGCTACTACAATATGCCTGAAGAAACGGCGGCAAGTTTCACTCCCGAAGGTTACCTGAAAACCGGCGACTTGGGTTACCTTGACAGCGAAAATTACCTGTACCTCACAGGGCGCGCCAAAAACGTGATCGTCACTGACGGCGGGAAAAATGTGTACCCCGAAGAAATCGAAAACGAGTTCCAGCTTTTCTTCAACGAGATAGACCAGATTCTGGTGCGCGGTTTTGTGGCGGACGAGAAGCTGAAAAAAGAGGGAATCGAAGCGATTATACATCCGAACCCGGAACTGAAAAACCCCGAGGGCAATCCTTATCAGCCTGCAGAGCTTCAGGTTATGATGGAAAAAATTGTCAGCGAAGTGAACCAGCGGCTGCTGCCCTACCAGAAAATTGACAGGGTGGTTCTTTTGGATAAGCCAATGGAAATGAGTTCCACCAAAAAGATCAAACGTTTTACAGTTTAGGTTAGGTAAAAAATTGCGAAAAGCGGCTGTCCGGTTTCTTCTGGACAGCCGCTTTTTGTTTAGTTATAATTATCGTGGAAACATGAGAACAACTTCCAAAACTTAAGTTAAGGAGCATTTATGAAAAAGGTATTGCTTTCAACCCTCATTTTGGGTTTTGCGTTTTTTGCCTTTAGTTGCCGTTCCGCGCCGGTTGCAGGCATAACCGATCCGAATATGCCGCCGTGGATAAACGATCATCCGCCTGAAGGTGTGCTTTGGGCAATAGGCACAGCAGGTCACGCTCAAATGCAAATGCGCCTGACCATGTCGGAAGCTAACGCGCGCCAAGCCATCGCCAACCAGATTGCCGTGCAGGCGCAGGGAATGATCACCGCATGGGCGCGGGAAGCGGGCGGCATCAATGACACCGCCGCCGCTGAGTTTTCAGAAACCGTGTTCCGCCAGCTCGTTGACATTACGCTTGTCGGTGTTGTGCCTGACATACGCTGGGATGCCCCTGATGGCCAGTTGTGGACGCGCGTGAGGATGACGCAGGCGGATGCCTCACGGACGGTGGCTGACGAAGTTTCGCGGGCAATTGACAGCGAAGCAGCCCGTTTTGCCGAGTGGCGCGCGATGAACGCCCTTGAAGAAATGGACAGGCAACTACAGAGGAACGCTCCGTAGTTGCAGGCTACGCCCCGTAACATGCAGTTACGGGGCGCTTTTGTTTGCGTAACCTTATCCCTTGCATTATAATTTAACACCAGAGGCTATTGCCGGAATGTTCTGCTGTGTTTTTTGTATTTGAGGAGAAAAGTTATGAAAAGAGTTATTTCTGTGTGCGTTTTGTTGGTTTTGGCGGCGGTGGTTTTTTCCGCGTGTTCTTCAACGCCGAGAGTCACCCGCGTTGGCACTGACACGCCAATTGATTTAAGCGGGCGGTGGAACGATCACGATGCGCGAACTGTTTCCAGCAGCCTTATCCAAGACAGCCTTTCTGCGCCGTCAATTACGCAGTTTATCCAGCAGTTTTATGCCCAGACCGGCAGACGCCCCGCGGCTCTTGTCGGCACGTTCAGGAACGATTCAAGTGAGCATATCGACACGACCATTATTTCCCGCGCCATGGAAATTGCCATTGTCAATTCGGGGCAACTGGACTTTGTCGCAGGCGGAACAACACGCGAGGAAATCCGCAACGAACGCCACGATCAACTGCTGTTTGCCAGTGACGAGACAGCCGCCGCGCTTGCCAACGAAACAGGCGCGATTCTCCTGCTCACCGGTTCCATCAATTCTATCGTTGACCGCGCGGGAAACACGACTGTGCGCTCGTATTTTGTGACGGCGGAGTTTACGAACATTGAAACCAACAGGCGTTTGTGGATGGGTGAAAACTCAGAAATCAGGAAGGTAATACGCCAGCCGGCTCGCCGCCTTTAGAGTATGAAGCAGGGGTTGTTGAATCCTTTGAACCGAACGATGAAATTCAGACTCCCCTTTTTTTTGCCCTTTGCGTGTGCGGCGCTCCTGCTTTTGTCGTGTGCTTCAAACCCCGCCATCTATGCGCGCATTGATTCTCTTGTAAAAGACGGCTCTTTTTACGATGCCCTCACTTCAATAAACTCCCTGCGCGACGGACGCGGAACCGTGTACAGCCAGCGTAACGATGTCCTTTTTTACCTTGACCGTGGCATGATAAAACATCATGCTGGAATGTACCGGGAATCTTTTCAGGATCTCCACATGGCGGAGCGCCTTATTGAGGAGGCTTTTACCAGAAGCCTGACGCAAGAAATCAGCGCGCTTTTGCTTAACGACACGCTGATCGAATACCGCGGGGAAAACTACGAGGACTTGTACATCAACGTTTTTAATGCGCTTAACTTTTATTTTTTGGGCGATATGGAAGGGGCGCTTGTTGAAATACGGCGGCTGAATGAAAAGCTGGTTGTGCTTGAGGACAGGTATCAGCGCCTTGCACGGCGTGTATTTGATTCCAACGAGCACCTTGACCCGCGCCAGTTGCCTATGGAATCGGTGCGCTTTTCCAACTCCGCCCTGGCGCGTTATTTGGGCGTGCTGTTTTACCGCGGCACGGGCAGGTTTGATAGCGCGCGCATTGACTACGAAGAGCTTATCAGGGCGTTCAGCCTTGCGCCAGAAATCTACAATCATCCCATTCCGTCCTCGGTTCATGGTGAGCTTTCCATCCCCGACGGAAAGGCACGTTTGAATGTGCTTGCGTTCACCGGTTTGGCACCCACAAAAGAAGAACGCCACATTTTTATCCCGCTGCCATTTGCCTTTCCCAACAATGTGGCGCGCCTTGCCCTGCCGGTAATGATTGACCGTCCCCAGACAATTACCCGTGTGGAAGTGGTTTTGGATACCGGAGAGCGCTTTACGCTTGAACTTCTGGAGAACATGGCGGCAGTCGCCAGGGAAACGTTTCGGGCAACGTATTCGCTTATGGTGCTGCGAAGCGCCGCCCGCGCCATAACGCGCGCCACAGCCGCCGCCGCAAGCGCTCATGCCGCGGAACAGCAGGTTCAAGGCTTGGGGCTGCTTGTCGGTGCTTTGGGAAGAACCTTCTCGGAAGCCGCAGAGCGCGCCGATTTACGCATTTCCCGCTTTTTTCCCGCTCGCGCGCTGGTGGGAGCAATCAACCTTACACCGGGTATTTTCACTGTAACGGCAAACTTTTATGGATCTTCAGGGCTTGTCAGTTCGCAGACCAAGCAGATAGATGTGAGAGAACACACTTTAAACTTAACGAGGTTTATATGTCCAAGATGACTTTTTCGCTGACGACAATGTTTGCGGTAACCATTTTTCTATTTTCCGCGTGTGCCGGTTCGCCTTCGGTAGGTAATTCCGCGGCTGAGGCGGAAGCTGCGGCTCAGGCTGCTTTGGCGGTTATGGACGGCGCAGGCAACGCGCCGCTTGGGGGAATCGCGCAGGTTGCAGCTCAGGCAGGACATCGCCCTGTCTGGATGGATAACGCGGAGGCGGCCTATCCCCGCAGCCGCTTTGTAACGGCGGTCGGACACGGCTCAAACAGGGAACTAGCCGAGCGCGATGCCTTGGCGCGTATTGTCGGGGTCTTCGGACAGGCAGTTCAGGCTGAACTGCGCACAGTTGCCACTTTTTCCGAAGCGGTGCGTGACGGCGTTATTCGGGTAACCGAAGACACCGCCATACAAAACGCCATCACAACTTCGGCGCAGATGGAAACGCTGGTGGGAGCCGAAATTGCTGACGTTTGGTTTGATGCCCCGAACAACACCTATTTCGCAATCGCTGTGATGGAAAACGAAAGAACCTCGATTTTGTACGCCGATCTCATCCGTTCCAACGAGCAGATTATTCGCGGTCTTGTGGACATGACTTTTGCCCAGCGGTATTCGTTTGAGGGCTTTGCCCGTTATCGTTTGGCTGCCGCCATCGCCGACACTAACCGTGTGTACGCAAATGTGCTGACTGTGGTTGGCGACACGCGCGGCATAAATCCGGCAGAAGTCCGTTCAGGCGAGGAGTTCCGTGTTGCCGCCGCGCAAGTGCGTGCCAATATTCCCATTGGCGTTGTCGTGTCAGGTGATCGAGCGGGAAGGCTGCACAGCGCATTTTCCGCCGCCGTGAACGCGGCAGGATTCCTCTCAGGCGGGGAGGATTCCCGTTACCTCCTGCGTTTCAGTTACGATGTGGTTCCGGCAAACCTTCCCGGATCGCCGCATCAGTTCGTGCGTTTTGAACTTGTAGGGGCGCTTGAAGACACCGCTATGGGAAACTCTGTTATGTTTTCATTTTTCGCCAACGGACGCGAGGGGCATCTGACGCAGAGCGAAGCCGAAGAACGCGCGATCCGTCAAGCCGAGCGCCGCATCGCCGAGGCTTTCACTCCCTCTTTCCACGCCTATCTTGATAACCTTGTCGCGCTAGGAAGGTGAACGAGTTTCGGGGCTTTTGCGTTTTTGTTCGTTCAAGCCGGTATTAAAATCGCCAGCCTAACGCAAACCTGATGATTGCGCCAAAGCCGCCGATGTGTTCAGCCCCGGCGGGAGCCAACTCCCTGAAATACCTTGCTACAAAACGATAATATCCCAAAACAGAAGCCCTGAAAAATGTGCGGGAGAAGGTTTGAATGTCCATACCAAGCCCGGCTTTGAGTCTGAATGTATTTAGGTCACTTGGAGCCAGCGCCGACCCTGCAATAGCACTACGTCCGCCGTCGGATAGTGAGAGTACAAAGTCGTAGCCGGCACCGAAAAGCGGGAACAATACACTGTCGCCCATTCCAATGCAGATAGGAATTTTTCCCAAAAGGCTTAATTCAACTCTGGTAAGTATAAAGATACCATCCGTTCCACTTTCGGTTGGCAAACCCGGTTCAATAGTTTCCCAATGTTTTAGGAACGGTCCTGTCATTAATCCGGCTGACAATTCGAGATACGTGAGATCGAAGAAGAAAAATCCCCCGCCGCCAAAGGCGTTTGTATGCGCTGAATCTGAGTAGCCTAATTGACTAAAGGTATGACTGCCAAGCCTTCCTCCGTCAAGCACGAGACCGCTGCCTGCGCGAAGATGAAACGGCGCTTGAGCAAAAACCCCCGTTACGACAAATGCCGCAAAAGCCAAAACAAAAAATAATCTCCTCATATACCACCTTTTGAGTAAAGCTTAAAGAGGACACACTTTTTATAGAAAATATTTACCCATAATAGTTATGGTAAATATACTATTGACATTTGTCAAGGCAAGCGGCGGGTGCATGGCTTGCCCTGCGGTATTGATACCATTTATCAGATTTTCTGCCTAAATGATGTCGTACATATGATGATTAAACGCGCAGCTTTCGAATCGTGGCTTCGCCGCCTCAGCGCTACTCGGCGCGCTTTGCGAGATAAAATTCAAAAATTGATTTCCGTGAGTTCCGGCACACAGAGATCAACTTTCAATTAGGCTTTCGTGGCACATTCGCACGTTTTCCTTGCTTTTTTCGCCAAATTCCGCTATATTTCATAGATACGCAAGGAGCGCACAATGGCAGAACGCATCATGGACAACATTCCTCTTCAAGACCACCTCAGGGCACTCATGGATGAAGTCTCGGCAAAACTGCGAGAAGTCGCCGAAAGCCAGAAGGACACCGACAGAAGGTTCAAGGAGACTGATAAGAAGTTTCAGGAGCTTGCGGAAAGCCAAAAGGAAACCGGCAAGATAGTCCGCAGAAACAGCAAGCAAATGGGCGACCTGCACCGCAGTTTCGGCAAACTTGCCGAACATCTGGTTGCCCCGAATATCCACAAACGCTTTAACGAGTTGGGTTACCATTTTGGCAGTTACAACCCTGGCGGCACAAGGATTTTTGACGAGCGGGGAAACACCAAAACAGAAATTGACATGCTGTTGGAAAACGGAAGCACAATAATGGCGCTTGAAGTGAAAACAAAACCGGCGGTTAAAGATGTCGAGCATCACATAAAGCGGCTGGAAATACTGCGCGACCACAGGCGCAGTATTAACGATAAGCGGACGATAAAAGGCGCGATTGCCGGTGCCATCTTCGGCGGTGAGGAAAAAAAGGCAACGATAGAAGCCGGGTTGTATGTAGTCGAACAGTCAGGTGATACCATGAAAATAGAGGTGCCTCCCGGTTTTGTCGCGCGGGAATGGTAGGCTTCACGGAAATCCAGTTCCGCATCTGAAACAAGTAAAAAAAAAGCCGGCGCTTTGCAACGCCGGCTTTTTTGAAAAAATCAGTTCAAACTAGAAAGCAACCTGCATCAGCGCAAAGACACCGGCGTTAAGACCGTTATGAAGAAGTCCACGGGTACCAGCATCGCCAAGGTCAGAGTGGATGAAACCGCCGAGTTCCATAAAGGCGCTGGGGGAAACTCTCACCTGAACAGAAGGCATTACGTTAATGAACGAGTGATCTTCGTTGAATGTGAAGCCGTTGCGTACTGCCCAGTGGTGGGTTGACTGCGGCAGTGCCCACACACCGCCCTGCACGAAGTGAAGGTTAAGGCGGGGAACGACATTCGCCGTTACCTGATAGTCAAGACCGAACCAGAGCCAAAGGTGGTGGGAGGTATCTTCTACCATGGACATACCGAAAGATGCGCCCAGGCGGAGATCCAAACCGTCAACAAGACCTGTGTGGCCAAGTGTGACGTAAAAAAGCATTTCGCCGGAATCGGCAAAATCTTCGATGTTAATCATACGCGCGGTCAAAGCTGCGTGAACGTCCGCTATGCCAAGAAGACCCACGCTAACGTATGCTTGGGATGTCTCGGGACCTGCGACACCAGTTAGGAGAGCGCCAGCGCCCATACCGCCAATTGCACCCCCTGCACTGGATGCGTTGCGCCACTGTGCTGTAATGCGCAGTACATCCGGCAGGTCAAAGCGAAGACCAACAGTTGCGCGCGGACCATCTGCGGCTCCGCCGGGAATTTCCTGACCAGTTCCCGATGAATAAGCACCAACACCCAGCCAGAAATTATCAACGGGGCGCACGATGGTAAGAAGCCCCATACCTTCGCCAAGATCCTGCCCTGTCATCCTGTCCTGGGTGTTAAAAAACCCATTGTCAAGGCGTCCGCCGTAAAGCCTGATCGCGTCGTTCTGGAATGAGAGCCAGCCGAACCCATGATCAAGAATAACATCCCCTAATACAGGATTATTAGAAAGAATGCGGAAAGTCAAGCCGGCGGTGCCGTCAGCGTTGACAAAGCGGGTATCCAATTGTGTGCGGAAACCATTAGTCTGGAAGCCGGTCATGGGAGCTATGCGCATCTCACGATCCCCATCGGTGGGAGCTTCATCAAAAAACATACCCACACCACCAAAAACCGCACCGTTAAACGTCCACCCCTGGGCGAACGCGCTGCCGCCAGCCACGGCTAAGGCAAGCAGCGTAATTAACAATTTCTTCATTATAAAACCCTCCTAAACGGATTCTAGAGGAGGTAACCTACGATTACCCGACCCTCTTTCTTACTCGAACATCGTATCCTTTTACCTATAGCATGTCAAGTTTTTTTTGTTAGAATTCCGTCTTAATTTTGTCATTTTTTTGTAAAATGTCAAAGTGAAGTAACTAAGTGGAGGCGCAGGCAGCGGTGCAAAAAAAGGCTGTCCGGCAAGCGAACAGCTTTTTGCACTAGCAGAGTTGTCCGGGAATCAACAACCCCGCCCTGAAGGGACGGGGTTGTTGTTTAGGTAAGGTATCTGACTCCGGGTGCATACAATCAAGCGCCTACCGAACAGGTCAAATCAGACAAAGTCGCCCTTAAACGACATGGTTTTTTGGATTACCGTAACCGCATCCTTGCCGGCTTTCCTGGCATCTGACTGAGGCACAGCGGCGTCTTTGTTAAAGGTCTGCTCAAAGAACTTGGCAAGCGTATCATACATATCAGGGAGGTTGTAAAACAAAAAGCAGACATTTAAGCCTTTCGGTTTTGCAACGGTAAATGAGGACAATGATTCAATGGGTTTTTTTGCCATGTAAATCTTCGTTTGGTTTTTGGCTACATGAACATCTAACTCGCTGAAACGCAGCGGGATTTGGTCGTCCTTTTCACGCAAATACGGTTCAATGGGTTTTTTCGGATACGAGGCCGGCTCGATAAGAACATGCATTTTCTTTCCGGATGACTGAAAAGTAAGTCCCTCTCCTTCAGGATATATCGCTTTTACACCTGAATAAGAAATGATTTCATAGATGGCATAACCTGTGTTTGCGTTTATGAACGACGACACAATGTATGCCTGATCCTTTGGCAGTTTGTCCTGCTTGTATGCCTCGAACAAATCAAGAGCTTTTGTGGACATCTGTTCCTCCTTGAAGTATTTAAAAACGTTACCCTTTTGGGCACCTTTCGTTTACATATCATTGTACTAGATATTGCGCTTTTGGCAACTAGTTTTACCGCGATTTGTTAAATTTCTTTCTTTTTTCTGCTTCTTTTGCGTAATGAGCACTTGAGCTTTCCCCGTTTTTTTTGGCAATGTCCGCCATCCATTCGTAAGGGCGCGGATCGCTGGTGTCCAGTTTGGCGGCTTCCCTGAAGTAATCAAAAGCCTTTTCGATTTTTTTCTCTCTTGCATGCAAGATGCCCAGCGCAAGGGAAACATCGCAGGAGCCGGAAAACAACTGCCGCGCCTTTTCCAATACAGCAACGGCATAATGCACAGAACCTGTCCGCTCAAGGCAGCCTGAATACTCAATGAGAAGTGGCACATCGCGCGGGTTTTCTTTCAAAAGCGCTTTGAGGAAGACAGCGGCTTCGCGGTAGCGTCCGGTTTTCCGGTATGAATAGGCAAGCACACGGCGCAAACTCGCGCTGGCAGGATCCCAGACAAGCAGTTTCTCCAATTCAACGGCGGCTGCCCCATATTCATGTATTCGCACCAGAAACAGCGCATGTTCACGGCGAATATTCACATTATCAGGCCAGCGCGAAAGATAAGCCTTGTAAAGCGAACCTAGGTTTTCAGTTGAGGCAGTTTTGCCTGATGCGCCCTGGTTTATCATGGCTTCAAGGGCTGCAATTTCGCCAAGCCAGGCGCTTTCGTGGTTGTCTTTAAGGCGGATAGTCTTTTTAAACCAGTTTCGCGCTTCCGCCAAAAGCCCGACCTTCAGGTAAGAAGATGCCATTGCATACATTAATTCCGGCTCAGGTCCCAAAGAGCGAATTGCCTGTTGAAGCATCGTTATATTGGACTGAGTATTTTTATCGGTGTTGACATGGCAAAGAATCATGAAACGTTTGATTGTCTTTGCATCGCCGCCAAGCGTTTGCGCCGCTTTAAGCGCTTTTTTAAGCGATTTAAAGTCTTTCCATTCCCAGCACACAAGAATGTCGGCATACCACAACTCAAGATTTTCAGGTTCCCTTTCCAGAGCCCTAAGCAAATGGTTGTGTGCCGACTCAAAATCGGACAGATTCCTCATCGCCTCGGCGAAAAAAACCCGAATCATGGGGAGATCCTGGCGCTTTTTAAGCCATTGCCGGCATAATTCCGCCGCTTTACGCCATTGCGCACTTTCCAAAAAAGAGCGAATCAAAAAAATGTCAATGAGTTCACTGTTCCAGGGCAGTTCGGGAATGCCTGAGTCTTTTGAACGGATTGTTTCAATTTCATCTGTTGCCTCGGCATTTCTGCCCAGCGCCATTAAAACTGCCGCGCGCAGCCAGCGGATTCGGCGGTCGCCTGAGTCTGTTTTGTTTTCCTGTGTGAGTTTCAGGGCGCAGGTAAAATGCTCCAGAGCTTCTTCAAGGTTGTCCGTTTCGCGCGCTGCCCTTCCCAATTCAAGGCGTAAATATGTGTTGTTTGGAAAACCCTCTTCCGCGCCATTTACCAAAACAAAACGCAGCATTTCAAGCCCAAGATCATATTCCTCATTGTCGCAAAGCCTCACGCCGCGGACTAAAAGCGAATTTAGGTATGCGCGGTAAATGCGCTTGTCATCCGGCGCTTCCTGCACCGCCTCTTGCAGAATTTGAACTGCCGCGGGGGAATTTTTTGCTCTAAGATAGGCGGTTCCCAAAAGCGCCTTTGTGTGGGCGGCATCTTTTGGGTTGTTTTCCAAGGCTTTCCGCAAAAAAGGCACAGCTTTGTAAGCCATGCCTAATGTCAGATACGTCCGCCCGGTAAAAAGATAGCCGTCTCCGCTGCGCGGACGCATGATGATGTAATCGTTAAAGGCTGCCAGCGCGCGGGAATAGTCTTTAAGCGCATGAAACGAGCGCCCCAATAAAAGCCACGCCTGCGGAGGGGCATCGGATTCTGAGATTACCTCTTTTAGAATCCTTACCGCCAGCCGGTAATCGCCCCTTTTCCCCGCTTCCGTGGCGTTTTTTAACTTTCTAAACGCTTGAGATTCTCTTTTTTCTATGGCAGTCCGCATATACCTTGCTATTTTACCCTTGCAAGTGTTACCGCGCTTGTAACGATAATATCCTCCACCGAGGCACCGCGTGACAGATCACTAATTGGCTTTGCAAAGCCCTGCAAGAACGGTCCGAACGCTTCCGCTTTGGCAAGCCGCTGAACCAGTTTGTAGCCAATATTGCCTGAACCCAAATCCGGGAACACAAGTGTGTTGACTTTCCCCTGAAGCGGGCTTCCCGGCGCTTTCTTTTCCCGCACCGAAGAAACAAGCGCAGTGTCGGCCTGAAACTCACCGTCAACCATCAGCTTTGGCTCTTTCGCCTTGACCATTGCAAGCGCTTCTTGCACTTTTTTCACGTCAGGATGATCACCGCCTGAACCTTTGGTTGAAAACGAAAGCATCGCCACTGTCGGTTCAGTGTTAAGAAACTCACGGCAGGACTGGGCGGCGGAAAGGGCAATTTCGGCAAGCTGCTCAGGGTTCGGATCGGGAACAACCGCGCAGTCGGCGAAAATGAGCATTCCGTTAACGCCCCACGAAGTATCAGGTATCTGCATGACAAAGCAGGAAGACGCGGTTTTTGATCCCGCCACTGTCCCTATAATGGCAAGCCCGGCTCGCAATACATCGCCTGTGGTGTTTTGCGCGCCGGCAACCATCGCGTCAGCATCGCCTAAATGCACCATCATAGAAGCCCAGCGCAACGGGTCAGCCATGTCGGTTTTCGCCTGTTCTGCTGTCATTCCCTTGTGCTTGCGCATTTCGTAGTACGTGTCCGCATATTTGTCCAAACTCGGTGAGTACATTGGGCAAACAATGGTAATTTTATCAAGCGGAACCCCTTCATCGGTGGCGACTTTTTTCACATCAGACTCTTTTCCCAGCAGTATAACTCCCGCTGCAAGGTCTTCATCAAGAATTCCCCGCGCTGCTTTCACCATTCTGGGCTCTGTTCCCTCAGGCAGAACAAGAATTTTCTGCGCAGCTTTGGCTTTCGCCTTCATTTCTTTTGCAAAATCCATCGTAAACCTCCATTAATTTATTTTACTGTTACGCATTGAAGTATACGAGAAAAGCAAAAAAAAGGAAAGCGAAAAGTGGAAAAAGTGGGGAAGCGAAATGCCGTCAAGAAGCATGTCAACGACCTCTTTGAAAAGACTCATATTGTAGCCGCGTTTTTTAAGGAGCTTCAATTGCTTCTTGATTTTATTGGTGTAGTACGGAGTATACTTCATATCTCCAGCGACTTCCACAATTCTTCTTTGGAAGAAAAGGGACCCGAAAGCTCTTCCTCGCCGCTTTCAACACGTTCTATAAATTTGAGCGTTTCAGGTTTGGGCGTATGGCTATATGCGACAACATCAAATGGGAGGCATCTTTGTATTCTAACTTGATGGAGCATAAGATTAAAGGCATCGCTGAACGTCAAACCCATTGCGTCAAGGATTTTCCCCGCCTGCTCTTTTACCTCGGTATTTACGCGAAGGTTAATTGTAGCGTTTTTTGCCATACAAGCATCTCCTGTCAGGGACATTTTAGCACAATTAGTGTGCATTGTCAATTTTCAGCGGGCAAGCAACGCGGTAACACCCGGAAGTCTATGGCGGCTGTGCGCCATAGACTTCCGGTATGAAAGGAGCGGTTACTCTATCTTAAAGCGTGAAACTTCCCGCATCAAATGATCGATACTTTCCTTGTTCTGCCTGCACAAATCGTTTATATGATTGACCGCTGAATTAATCTCGTTTGCGCCGGATGCCATTTCGTTCATGCCGCCGCTAATCTCCTGCGTTGCCATTTCGAGGTTATGTCCCTCGCGGATGACTTCGGTGGAGCCTTCAAGCATTTCTTTTGAACCTTGCTTGACGTTTTGTGTAATGTCATTTAAAAGGCTGATAGATTCAAGCACCTGC
>JAIRQD010000054.1:0-6104 GCA_031256655.1 Treponema sp. | reverse complement strand
ATGCTTAATATCCGCACACCCTGCGCACTGCGCCCCATAACGCGGATTTTGTCAACTTTGAGCTTCATTGACTTGCCTTGGCTTGTGATGCACATGATGTCTTCATCTTCCAGAACGCTTACGCAGCCGACAATTTCGCCCGTTTTTTCGGTGACGGTGTAAATCTTTTGCCCGCCCGTGCCGCGTCCGTGCGAGCTAAACTCATCGAACGCCACCCGCTTGCCGTAGCCATATTCTGAAAGGATAAGCATTTTCTCCCCGCTTTCTGATGAGGATGCGGGGTCAACACGCAAGACACCTGAAAGCTCGTCCGAATTCCCCATCTTCATGCCTGTAACGCCGCGCGAAGATCGCCCCATCGCGCGAACGTCCTTTTCGTGGGTGCGCAATGCGCGGCCTTTGCGGGAGATGAGAACCACTTCGTCCTGCCCGCCTGTAAGCAGGGCGCTTACCAGTTTGTCGCCTTCATCCAGTCTTATGGCGATAATGCCTCTCGTTTTCGCATTGGAAAACTCACTTACCGCCACTTTTTTCACCACTCCGCGCGCCGTTCCCATAAAAAGGTACGGTCCTTTGCCTTCCTCGTCAGTAAAATCTTTCAGCGACACGATAGCTGTGATGTCCTCGTTGGGCGAAACCATCAGCAGGCTTTTGATGTGGCTTCCCTTGCTGATTCTGCTTCCTTCAGGAATCTCGTGCACTTTCATCCAGTACGCTTTGCCTTCGCTGGTGATAAACAGAATATGCTCGTGCGTGGAAGCCACAAACAACTGCTCAATAAAATCGTCTTCGGTAAGTTTGGCGCTCTGCATTCCCTTGCCGCCGCGCCCCTGATTGCGGTAACTGGAAACAGGCACACGTTTGACGTAGCCGAGATTGGAAATCAAAATCATCATTTCTTCTTTTTTGATTAAGTCTTCGATGTTGATGCTTTCCACTTCATCGGTAACAATTTCGGTTTTGCGCTTGTCGCCGTAACGCTCGGCAACGGTTTTGGTCTCGTCCTTGATAACACCGCGCAGTTTTTTCTCATCGGCAAGGAGCGATTTGTAATAGGCTATTTGGATTTTAAGCTCGGCAAGTTCCTGCTCGATCTTCTCAACCTCAAGGCTTGTCAGCCGTCCGAGCTGCATCTCCACAATCGCCTTGCTCTGCTCCTGCGAAAGCAGGAAACGCTCCTGAAGTTTTTCCCTCGCTTCTGCGATGTTGCCTGAAGCCTTGATAAGCGCCACAACTTCGTCAATGTTGGCAAGCGCGATGATAAGCCCTTCAAGGATGTGCGCACGCTCTTCGGCTTTGCGAAGGTCGTATTGGGTTCGGCGCGTGACCACCTCAAAACGGTGCTCGACAAAGTAATAGATGAGCTCCTTGAGGCTTAGGCTTTGCGGTCTGCCTTTGACCAGCGCAAGGTTAATGATGCCGAAAGTTGACTGGAGCTGAGTGTTGGAAAAAAGCTGGTTGAGCACAACTTTGGGTATGGCACCTTTTTTCAGTTCAAAGACAAGGCGCACAGGTTCGCCCTTGCCCGATTCATCGTTAAAGTTCGCAATGCCATCGATAACCTTATCCCGAACCAGCGAGGCTATGCGCTCAAGAAGCGGCTTGATATACACGCCGAACGGGATTTCGTTAAAAACGATTGTATCCTTGCCGCTCTTGCCGGTTTCCAGAGTGAAACGCCCGCGCACGAGTATTTTCCCCTTTCCGGTTTGGTAAGCTTCCTTGATGCCACGCCGCCCGAAAATAATGCCGCCTGTGGGAAAGTCCGGACCGTGTATGAACTTCATCAGTTCTTCCTGCGTTATGCCAGGGTTGTCTATCATGGCGCACACGGCATCGCAGACTTCGATGAGATTATGCGGCGCCATGTTTGTCGCCATGCCGACAGCAATGCCGCTTGAGCCGTTCACCAGCAGGTTGGGAACAACCGCCGGAAGCACAGTCGGCTCTTTTTCCTCTTCGGAGAAGTTGGGGACAAAATCGACAGTTTCCTTGCCCAAATCCTGAAGCATCTCTTCCCCGAAACGGGAGAGCTTTGCCTCGGTGTAACGCATGGCGGCCGCCCCATCCGGGGCAAGCGAGCCGAAGTTGCCCTGTCCGGTAATCAGCGGGTAGCGGAGGGAAAAATCCTGCGCCATGCGCACCAGCGCATCGTACAGGGCAAGGTCACCGTGCGGATGGTACTTTCCCATCGTGTCACCAACGATACGGGCGCACTTTTTGGTGGCGGCGGCAGGGCGCAGTCCCAGTTCGCCCATAGAGTACAAAAGCCTGCGGTGGACAGGTTTAAGCCCGTCCCGCACGTCAGGCAGGGCGCGGGAAACGATTACCGACATAGCGTAGTTTAGGTAGTCGATTTTTACTTCTTCTTCTATAGAAACCGGAATTACCTTCCCCGCTGGAGATGTTTGTCCGGAGGTTCCTGTATCAAGCACGATTGCGTTCCTTCTTCTGTGTTGAGATAGTATACCAGATATATAGGAAAGTTTCTACCGTATATCACATTGCACAGGATGATGTACCAGAGGGCTGAAAGCTGAAAGAAAACGCGCTTCTTATTAACATTCGCTATTGAAAACTGGAATTCGTTGCATAATACTTAAAACATAATGCGAGGTATTATGAAACGATTATTATTGACCTTCTTTCTTTTTTTCGCAGGGATGTTCATTTTCGCCCAAACCACGGATATGTCGCATTGGGAAAGCCAGATTACAAGGCTTGACGCGACATTTGTCGAGCGGCTGACGGTGCTGGAAATTGTCCGCGATCAAGGGCATACCGGCATTGGCGGCTTTTACCACACCGCTTTGCAGGCTATCCTCACGCGCCTGCCTGAGGTTACAACGAATGCGGAACGGTTTGCTGCCCAAGCCGCTGTGCGCATTGCCATTCAAGGCATTGGTTCAGAACAATATTCGGCAGCGGCTTCCGACCTGTGGGCGGCTGTCCTTGCCTTTGATGTGACATCACCGCAAAATGACGGGCTTATCATGCAGGATGCCCTTACCGCACTTGGGCAGGTTGGCGGCAGTCAGTTTACTACTCACGTTGTGCATCGCCTGAACTCTTTTAACGTCCAAAACCTTGTGGATACGGAAGTTAGACGCAGGGTGCAGCGCGCGGTGGTGGGTGCAATTAACGCACTTGAGAGCTTTGGCGATCCTGCGGGTTTTCCCCCTGTGTTTTTCGCGTCTATAGGGCCATACGAACTTGCGATACGGAACATGGCATCCATAGCGCTTACGAACATTGTTGAAGACCCCGGTTTTATCATCGCAGAAATTATCCGCGATCCTTCAAACCCGCCTTCGGTAAAGTATCAGGCTTGGCAGGAACTTTTACGCAGCAATGCAGGCAACGAATCTAAAGCCCATGCGGCGGCAGTTGCCCTTGACGTGGGCTGGACGTTTGGAACCAACATTCCCGCCCAGCAGCGCGATTTGCGATCAATGCGGGTAAGCGCTATGGACATAATTCGCGTACTCGGCGCTGCCGATGATTCAGTTTATGTTAATCTGGAGCGCTCGTTCAGAAACAACTTTGTAAGTACTGCTCCTGATTACGAAGAGATTCGCAGAACGATTGTGAGCCTTTCGTCAATAGGAAGTGAGCGGTCAGTTGACCTATTGACAGGCTTTTTGAGTGAACTGCACAACCGCAGGCGTTCAGGACCGTGGAGGCACAAGGAACGGCAACTGTTCAATTGGGTAATCGCGGGGCTTGGCGCAAGCGGAACGCAGTCTCAAAGAGCGCTATTTTTGCTTTCGGAGATCGAATATTCACAGGATTACACGTTTGCCGAACAGGGATGGGCAAGGGACGCTTTAAGGGCATTGGCTTCCAACTAGCGCGTGTTGGGATTTTGGGGTGAGGGATTTTTGGCGTTTTGCACAATAGGCTTTTCCAAAACTTTAGTTTTGGAAAAGCCTTTCTTAGTTATGCGTTATTATCTTTAGGACATCTTCGGCGGTTTTTGCGTTGATGATGTCCGCTCTTTTTTCTGAGCTTTTGAATAAAAGGCTTATTTCTGCCAGAAATTGGAGGTGCGGACCTGTTTTCTCAAGCGGAGATAACGTCATAATGAATATTCTGCAGTGTTCGCGATCCAGCGAATCAAAATCCACCGCGTTGTCAGACACTCCAATACACGCCACCAATTCGTTTATCGTGGCGCTTTTCCCGTGAGGAATGGCAATGCCGTGTTTCATGCCCGTGGACATCTTCCGTTCTCGTTCCATTATGGCATCAAATGCCGCTTCTCTATCGCTAATTTTCTTTGCTGCTGCCAGAAGATCAAGCATTTCACTTATTATTTCTTCTTTTGTCGTCCCTTTCAGGTTGAGGCATATCGCATCTTTTGTGAGGATAGCTTTTAGGTTCATAGAATCAGTTTAAGACTGCCTTACATAAAAGTCAAGTAAAACTTTTTATGGCTGGGAAATCAATTTTTGAATTTCTGCGCAAAGCGCGCAGAGTGAGTCAAGCAGTAATTTATCAATTACCCCATTTCAATCGTGATTTTCTGTATAAACGACATGATTTGAGTGCTTTTTACCGGTTTTTCCTTGATCATTTCACCCACGGTGTGGTATAATATACACAGTTGGTAATCATTCAAAAATATCTGCGTCCGTGGAATTGCTTTGCAATTCCTTTGCCTGTGCTGAAAACTCAATGTTGCCAGCCTCAAACAATATGAAAATGCACAGACCTGACAGGTTAGACACAACAAGCTACCCGCCAACCGCAACAGGCAATTATGCTGCAGGTTGTATGTGGCACTCGTTTATAACAATAACAAATAATCTGAAACTTTACCGCCAGAGACAGGGAAACTAAGGAATCACTGAATAGTAAGAACTCATCCGGAAATTATCCTACCCGATAAGTTCTGATACATAGCAGTTTCCACGACAAATGTGGAAAGGAGTTTAACGATGAAAAATAAACATGGCTTATGGATTATTGCCATTATAGCGCTTGCAGTTTTTGGTCTGACCGCCTGCGATAATACCGGAACAGACACAACACTCCCGCCGCCTGACAACGGCTACGAAGCAGCACCGCCTGCGCTTCCCACACCGCCCCCGCTGCCGCCGCCTGGGGCACAGCCTGGAACACCGCCGGGTACACAGCCGCCACCAGCCGGGCCGCCTACGCAACAGCCCACTTTCATGGTAATATTTAATTTGGCGGGCGGCATATATTCCCGGTACCCTGGTACGATCGGTATTCCTCGATTTGTAGTTCAGGGGCAAGATGCAGCGCCCTTAACGGAAGACCCGACCCGTGTTGGCTACATTTTTGCAGGGTGGTATCCGGCGCTGAACTTGACCAATGTAACAGAGGACAGGACGTTCACGGCACAGTGGAATTAGCAGATGAGCTGGACGGAGATCCCCGCCGGAGCTGGGGGCAGCGCGTTTACCGGCGGCATCATCGGCGTAGCCCGCGGCAGCGGCGGGTGGGTCGCGTTGGCGGCGTCAACATGGCACATTCGACAGACGGCACAAACTGGACGGCAATCCCCGGCGGAGATGCGGGCAGCACGTTCGCCGCTAGCCAGCACTTCCACGGCGTAGCCTTCGGCGGCGGCAGGTGGGTTGCGATTGGCCATATAGGCGGGATGGCACATTCGACAAACGGCACAAACTGGACGGCAATCCCCGGCGGAGATGCGGGCAGCACGTTTCCCTCCGCCATCAACGGCGTAGCCCACGGCAACAGCGAGTGGGTTGCGGTTGGCTCTCAAGGCAGGATGGCGCGTTCTGTAGACGGCACAACCTGGACGGCGATCCAAGCCGGAGATGCGGGCAGCACGTTCGCCGGTAACTATGCCATCAACGGCGTAGCCTTCGGCAGCAGCGGGTGGGTTGCGGTTGGCAATAATGGCAGGATGGCACATTCGGCAAACGGCACAGACTGGACGGCGATCCACCCAGGAACTTTGGGTGTGGGCGGCAGCACGTTCGAGGCTTTCCAGAACATCACCGGCGTAGCCTATGGCAATAGCGGGTGGGTTGCGGTTGGCAGTCTAAGCGGGATGGCACATTCGGCAGACGGCATAAACTGGACACTGATCCCCGCAGGACCTGCGGGCA
>JAIRQD010000220.1:0-3646 GCA_031256655.1 Treponema sp. | reverse complement strand
GCAAATCCATGTCCGCCTGTGATTGTCGGTGTGGGCATTGGCGGCACAATGGAAAAATGCGCCCTGTTAAGTAAAAAGGCGCTCTTGCGCCCGCTGGGATCGCCAGCAAAAAGTGAGTATTTGAGCGGTGTAGAAAAAGAGCTTTTACAGCGTATAAATGCGCTTGGCATTGGCCCCGCGGGATTTGGCGGGCGGACAACGGCGCTTGGCGTGCACATCGAAACATTTGCCACGCACATCGCGGGACTTCCAGTGGCGGTGAACATCGGCTGCCATGCAACAAGGCACGCAGAAGGAATTATATGAAAGAGATTGGCACACCTTTTACCGCTGAAAGTATCAGCTCGCTTAACTGTGGCGATTTTGTTTATTTGAGCGGAACAATTTATACCGCGCGGGATGCGGCGCAGAAAAAACTTGTAGAACTTATTGAATCGGGAAAACCGCTCCCCTTCGATTTTAACGGACAGGCTGTGTTTTACGCAGGTCCCGCTCCGGCAAGACCCGGCAAACCCATTGGTTCAGTAGGTCCCACAACTGCCGGAAGAATGGATTTGTATGCGCCGCTTTTAATTTCAAAAGGCTTAAAAGTTATGATAGGCAAGGGGCTTCGTTCAAAAGAAGTGATTGACGCGATTGTCAAATATTCAGGCGTTTACTTTGCAGCCACAGGCGGTATTGCAGCTCTCATGGCAAAGTGCGTAAAAAGCGCAAATCTTATCGCGTTTGAAGAACTTGGAACGGAAGCGGTGCGGGAACTTGAGGTAGAGCGGCTTCCATTGGTTGTCGCCATTGACAGAATGGGAAGGAACCTGTACGAGCGCGGACGGGCGGAGTATAACGCGGTTTCTCCGCTTAACCCCCAAGATAATCCGAAAGCCGCCTGTAGCACTGGTTAAGCGCCTGCTTTCTTTCAGTATCTATATCCTCGCCGAGTTCATTTATAAGCGTTTCAACACTTGCAAAACTTTCGTGTAAGCTTGTGTGGAAACCGCGCAAGCACCTGACCCAGTAATTACCTTCACCATCGGTAAAAAGTCCTGTAAAGCCAAGTTCTTTTTTGCCATGCCGCCAAAGGGCAGGTTTTACAAGATCAGGAAGAACGGCGATTAATTCACCGAGGTTAGTTTTTATATTGTAAGTTCCCTTACGAAGCCACTTCCGATCCATCGCGCTGTCAACTTCAAGCGTTGGCGCAAGTGAAATAATAAGCTTAAGTTTTTCTCCGGCAAGCAGTTTATATGTGCCGTCAACGATGATCACCCCAAGCATATTTTTGTGCATCGCCGCCGCTTCGCTTTTTACATGATCCATCACGGTTTTAAGTTTTTCCCATGGGAGCTTTGCCTGCTTTTTTCCTTTGACAGTTTCTATCTCAAAAACTTCAAAGCCGATTTTTATGCGGTTTGTAAAATCCCTTGCACGTTTAAGCTTTGTTTCCTTTTCAGCAGCTTCCTTTGCGCTCCTTTCGTGCGATGCGGTTTCGCTTTTTGCGCCGTGAAGGGCAATGTCTTTTCGGCGCGAAGGTTTAAGCCCTGACAACAAAGCGGGACTGATGCGGGAAAGCACGCTGTGCGGAAGCGGGCTTACTGACATTGCGTACATCCGCGTGGTTCTCACAATTTCACCCGCGACAATGTATTCGGGGTTTTTCCTGAACATCACTGAACCCGGATGAATGAGAATGCGTTCGGCTGTGAGGCTCCGGTAGAGTTCGCGCCCGTCACGCACACAGACAAACTGAACGAGCCCTTTTGCAATCGCGCACAGGTAATCTTCCCGTTCGCCTCCGCCCAAAACCGGAACGCCGATTTTGCTGACAATTTCCTGTAACTGCGCCACAACATTTGCGATTTCCGCCATCGCCCGTTCGTCCAAATAATTTTTTTCGCAGAACTTTTTTTTGTTTGCTGCGTCCATATACATTTGGTACAGCTTTAAGTACGAAACAAAATCACCGCCGTCATCCCTAAAGCGGTGGTGAGCCTGACGCGCATCAGTTTCTTCGCCGGGTGGCAGGATGTACGGGCTTTGTGTGGAAAGAAAGGCGGTGGCAATTACGGTTTCCTTCACAACATCAGGGTATTTTAAAATCGCCTCAACAATGATGCGCGAGTGGCGGGGGGCGAGGGGAAACTCTGTCATTAGTTTGCCCGTGCTGGAAATGGTGTGGTCGTTTTCAAGGGCATCAAGCAGGTTAAGCGTTTCTATTGCGGCAATAAGCCCCTCCCTGCCGGGCGGAGAAATGAAGTCAAACTCTTCAAAAGCAGTGATGCCCAAGTCCGCCATACGAAGTACGACCTCTGACAAGTCGGTGCGGTAAATTTCCTCGGTGGTAAAAAGCGGGCGGTTTTCAAAATCTTTGCGGTTGTAAAGGCGGTAACAGGTTCCTTCGCGCGTGCGTCCCGCCCTGCCTTTGCGCTGGTTTGCCGATGCTTTGGAAATGGGCGCTTCAATAAGGCTTGAAGTAAAAGTGCGCGGGTTGTAGTGGTTGAGCTTTGAAAGCCCGCAGTCCATCACCACCGTGATTCCGTTTATGGTAACAGAGGTTTCCGCGATGTTCGTCGATATTACCACCTTCGTTTTTCTCGCCGGCGCAGGGTCGAAAACCCGCTCCTGCTCCTCTTTGCCAAGCCGCCCGTAAAGCGGCAGGATGTGAAGGTGGGTGCCCGCTTGAGAAAATGCGAGTGTTGACATGCACTCTTTTATCATCTTTTCCCCTGATAAAAAAATGAGGATGTCGCCTTCGGCTTTGCGGTCGCCCCACCTGCCGTGCTTTTCGCTTATAAAGCGGTCAACAATGGAAGAGATTTTGGCAAGAAGCGCTTCTTCCCACATTTTCCTGTCCATAACGCTTTCCACCAAAGGTGGATCATAAATGAGTGTCACAGGGTATACTTGAGCATCGATTTTTACAACAGGACATTCGCCGAAGTATTCAGAAAACACCCGCGCGTTAATTGTCGCGGAAGACACGATAACCTTAAACTCCCGCCGCGCTTCAAGCACCCGCTTCAAAAGCCCAAGGATAAAGTCGATATTAAGGCTGCGTTCATGCGCCTCATCGACAATGAGGCAATTGTATTTTGAAAGCCAGGGATCAAGTTTCATCTCTTGCAGGAGAATCCCGTCAGTCATGATTTTTATCTGCGTTTCAGGCGTTGTCCTGTCTTCAAAACGCATCTTGTAACCGACAAGCGTTCCAAGCGGGCAGTCCATCTGGCGGGCTATGAACTCACTCACCGAAAGAGCCGCAATCCGGCGCGGCTGCGTCACGCCGATTGCGCCGCTTTTTGCGTAGCCTGCCTGCTGCAAAATCACAGGGAGCTGCGTTGTTTTCCCCGAGCCGGTCGGGCTTTCGACAACTATCGCCTGGCTGTCTTTGAGAGCGTCAAGGATAAGTTCTGAGTGTTTGTAAACAGGAAGGTCAAGGTAGTTCATGGCATCTCGCGTGTAAAAGGTTTATGAAAAGCCCTTTTATTATAAGACATTTCTAATGTTTATTTCAAGTTTTCATTGGTCATTTGTCACGTCAAACGCATGAACGAAATATTGTGGTGTGATACAATCATTCCCAGGGAGAGGGAATGAACGACATACTACAATGGCTGGTAATGGCGGAAGATCCGAGGCAACAGGCTAAAGT
>JAIRQD010000211.1:0-5177 GCA_031256655.1 Treponema sp. | reverse complement strand
CGTTGCGTTACGTTGCGTTGCGTTGCGTTGCGTTGCGTTGCGTTGCGTTGCGTTGCGTTGCGTTGCGTTGCGTTGCGTTGCGTTGCGTTGCGTTGCGTTGCGTTGCGTTGCGTTGCGTTGCGTCTACCATCTTGATTCCACCACCCATATACACTTCCCTTCGTTTCACCGCGTCTGTGCAAAAAGTAGACCTAATCAGTAACTCCTTAAGTAAATACTCAGGCTGTTATAACTTTTAAACAACACGTTAGTGGTGCGACAAATAATACTTGCCGCCCGGGGTATTATAGCCATTTTGTGTGAAAGATCAAGCTTACGCGTAATATTTTATCCATGGAGGTATACGTGTCAAGAAAAAAATTGAATTCCTCTGTTGAATTCCTCTTGACAAAAAAATTAATGCTTGATAAAGTTCAGTACCAATGCGGGAATAGCTCAGTGGTAGAGCGCAACCTTGCCAAGGTTGATGTCGCGGGTCCGACTCCCGTTTCCCGCTAATGGTCTTCAAACCCGAATATATCTGTAAGATAGTTCGGGCAGGGACTGAAAAACGCTTTTATTTGCCTTATATTCTCCATAACCGTGCGCTCACCGGCTTCTATATGTTCTTTCTGCTTAAAAAATGAGAAAGGCGTGGTGTCATCGCTGACGTTCAAGGTCAAGTCGGCGGGAAACTTTTTGTCCTCAGTGGCGTTAAGAGCGCACTCCATACTGCGAAAAATTACCTGCGGGCCGTTTTTGAAATCCTTCATTTCCTGCAAAGTAAAACGGTTAGCATCCACCGCAAGAACGCGTTTGAACCCTTCCCGCCTGGCAATTGCCACAGGCATATTATCCAAAAGCCCGCCATCGACAAGGCACATCCCGTTTTCAATGAATGGCTCAAAAAAAACGGGGAACGACATTGATGCGCGCATTGCTTTTGCCACTGAACCTGAACTGAAAATCACTTCATTGCCGCTAAGCAAATCAAGGGCATTGCACCTGAAAGGGATTGCCGTTTGTGAAAAGCTCTTTTTCCCGGTGAGTTTTTCTAAAAGTTCAAGTACAAGATGACCTGAATCAAGACCGGGGCGAATGGCAAGGCTTGCAAGAATTTGCCCTGTCTTAAAAACCTTCCCCACAGAGCCTTGAATCTTAAACACAAAACTGTCAAGGTAATCGGTGATGTTAAAATCGTTGACAACAAAATGCTCCATTTGGCTTGGCGACATACCGCAGGCGTAAAGCCCGCCGATTATTGCGCCCATTGACGTGCCTGCTACAAGGTCAGGCTTTGGAAAACCTGCCTGTTCAAAGGCTTTGAGAACACCAATATGTGCCAAGCCCTTAGCTCCCCCGCCTGAGAGAACCAATGCCCACGAATAGTTATTTTTCATAATATTTCATTAATTATAGTTCAGGGGGCAAGAAAAAGCGAAACGTTTTGGGAGGTTTTCATCAGATATTGCTTTGACCGCCGCAAGGCGGGAAATTTCGCCATATTCGTCATCTCATGTTTGAGTCGCTCCTCTGGCAGCATGTTCATAAAAATAATCCATGAAGCCCTTCCATAGGCATATCAAAAAGGTGAAGCGGCTCCCTTTCTTCTTCCGCGATTTCCTTCAGGGCTTTCTCTTTGCATATGGGCGGCGGGGTGGTGTTTCCTTCTCTATTGGTGTTTCCTTTTACGCTTATTACGCCGTTATGGAAGAAAAATAATTTATAAAATCATCAAGTCACTGTATATTATAGTTATCGTACTTATCATTTCTAATCAGGGGAGAAGCTATGTTTACATTTCTTATCGGAATGGCCGCGTTAATTTTCGGCTACGTAATCTACAGCAGAGTCATCGATAAAAGTTTTGGACCCAATCCGAATAACAAGACACCGGCTCACAAGATGGGGGACGGAGTTGATTATGTGCCTATTCCCAGGTGGAAAGCGTTGGGGCTGCACTTTATCAACATTACCGGTACAGGTCCCATTTTCGGTCCCATAGCGGGAGCTTTGTTCGGCCCTGCCGCCTTTATCTGGATTGTGCTGGGCTGTATTCTTGCCGGAGCGGTTCATGACTACATGATAGGCATGATTTCGGTCAGGCATAACGGAACGAATGTTGCCGAAATAGTAGGAAAATATCTGGGCAACAAGCCGCGTGCCATTATGCGGGTCTTTTCCATTGTTCTGTTGCTTTTTGTCGGCGTTGTGTTTGTCACCACGCCCGCCCAGGTTTTAAATGCCCACGTAGGTGGCACTCAGATCTTCTTTTTGATTGTCATTGCCGTCATCATTGTTTATTACATAATTGCCACGCTATTGCCTATCCATTTGATTATAGCGCGCGTTTATCCGATTTTTGGCGCGCTCATTCTTTTTATGGGTATCGGTATGTTAATCGCGCTGATTGTTTCAGGCGACATAAGGAACATCCCCGAATTCTCGTTCCAGAATATGCGTCCTGACAGCGGCACAAATATTCTTGCCAGAATCTTCCCGTTCCTGTTTATCACCATAGCCTGCGGTGCCATTTCAGGTTTCCACGCGACACAGGCGCCGATTGTAGCGCGCTGTTTGGCTAATGAGAAAGAAGGACGCCTGGCATTTTACGGCGGCATGATTGGTGAAGGCCTTGTCGCGATGATTTGGGCGGCAGTCACCATTGCCGCTATCACTCACCTTGACGGTATTGTCCATGTTGGCACTTCGACCGCAGTTGCGGCCCCGCTCGTTGTCAGAGCCGCAGCCATAGGTTATCTGGGTGTTATCGGCGGTACGCTCGCTATTGTTGGTGTTGTTCTGTTCCCCATTACATCGGGAGATACAGCTTTCCGAAGCGCCCGCCTCATTTTAGCGGATTCCTTTAAGTTCGATCAAAAACCCGCCAAAAACCGCCTGATGTTAGCCATTCCACTTTTCGCCGTGGCGATTCCCCTTGTAATTTTCGCCAACGTGAATCCGGGGAATTTCGGTATTATCTGGCGTTACTTCGCCTGGTCAAACCAGACTCTGGCAACCATAGCGCTTTGGGCAGCGGCCGCTTATATGGCAAAAATCGGAAAGAATTACTGGTTTACCCTTCTTCCGGCGGCTTTTATGACCTCGGTAGTTATCGCCTATTTCTTTACTGCCACTGAAACTATTGGTCCTCTTATGACAAGGATAACCGGTAATTTTGAGATAACTTATGCAATAGGGCTTGCGGTGGGAATCACCACGGCTGTGGTGCTTTTTGTCCTTTTTGTCAAGCTTATCGCCATTAATCAAAGGGGAACAATCAAGGAAGAGGGAGGCCTGTAACCCCGGGTTGGGCTTCATCGAACTTTAGTTCGCCCGAACTTCAGTTCGCCCGAACTTCAGTTCGCATGTAACCTGTTCTGATGATGTCTGTCCGCAACGCTTGAGTGTTTGCGGACAGACTGTCAGAAAAAAGCCGGGCGGGTAATTAAACCCCAAGAGATGTGTACATTTCTAATGATATGCTTCTCTTGACCAAGCAGCTTTGAAACCGTGTAAATCTCCGCGCCGGATTTCAGCGACAACACGGCTAAAGTGTGCCATCAGATTTGTTTTAGCAGGAGTAGGACTCGAACCTACGACCTCCGGGTTATGAGCCCGACGAGCTGCCAACTGCTCTATCCTGCGTCGATGTGAGTAACAAGATACCCAGTTTTTAAAAAAATGTCAACTGGGTATCTTCCTTAAAGTGCGGATTTTTTGAAACGTCTTAGCGCATCAACGTGCGCGGGTTCACCCTAACCCCATTCCTGTGAACTTCGAAATGAAGGTGCGGCCCGGTGCTAAGCCCGGTACTTCCCACGTCTCCAATGCGCTCGCCGGTTGCCACGCTATCGCCGGTTCTGACACGGACTACGTGCAGGTGCGCGTAAACTGTGCGGAAGTTAGAGTGGTGGTTAATGATGATGTAGTTGCCCAAAATATTGTTGTAACCAACACGGGTAATGCGCCCTGCCATAGCAGCCCTAACCGGCGTGCCCCGCGGGGCGGCTATGTCTATACCGCCGTGAAATTGCCGCACGCCTGTGAAGGGGCTTCTTCTGAAACCGAAGGGCGAAGTAATGCGGCCGGTCGTTGGCCAAATAAAGAGGTCACCGTTAATTTCCTGGCGGTTCACCCAGCTCATTCTCCCGCCCGGAACAAAAATGTTTGAGGCAGGTGTAAGCTCATCAGAAAAAAGCTCATTTGCCGCCCGAATGTGGTAAACGGTGGTATTGTGGGCGGCGGCGATGCTTTCAAGCGTGTCCCCTGCCCTGACTGTGTAGTTTATGCCGTCCTGATTGGGGATTTTCACGACCTGCCCAATTTGCATGAGGCGGGAGTTGCGGACGTTGTTGACCGAAAGCAGCGTATCTTCGTTAAGACCGGCTCTTGCGGCAATGTGCCCGATAATGTCGCCGCTTTGCATCGTATGGAAGGAAAAGGTCAACATTCTGGGGCGCAAGTATTCAACCTGCCCCTCGATTTCTGTCAGCTCGATGTAGGTTTCGGCAGACAGGCTATCCAGAAAAATGCCCCCGCCCATGCCGTTCGCTGAAGCCGAATAGGTAATAATACTTGTCTGTGCCGCCGCAGTTTCTGTGATGGGAAGATGAAAACCGGTTTGCGGAATGTAGTAGAGCAGAGAAACTATCAAAGCGACACGCCAAAAGGCCTTATTTTTAAGAAAGCCCTTCGCAAAAATGAAATACTTGTTCAAAGTGCTCGTTCCCATTGTTTCATTGTAATAAATTTCCAGACTTTTTCAAGTGGCAAAAATCCCAAATCTCAAAGATTTCTCTACGTTTTTTGGGACTAACCGCTTGAGCAAAGAACTATTCCCCAATAATTTTCACCAAAACCCGTTTTCGCCGCTGTCCATCAAACTCCCCGTAGAAAATCTGTTCCCAGGGACCAAGGTGCAGCTTGCCGCCGGTTATGGCAACAACCACTTCACGCCCCATTATAGTCCTTTTCAGGTGGGCATCCGCGTTTATTTCGGCTGTATTGTGGCGGTAAGACGAAACAGGCTCGTGCGGCGCCAGCTTTTCAAGCCAAACATCAAAATCGTGGTGAAGACCGGATTCGTCATCGTTGATAAAAATACTTGCGGTTATATGCATTGCGTTCACGAGGCACAGCCCTTCCTGTATGCCTGACTCGTGCAGCAGGGATTGCACCTCACCTGTGATGTTAAT
>JAIRQD010000209.1:0-5280 GCA_031256655.1 Treponema sp. | reverse complement strand
GTCATGGCGGGGTTTGCAAAAAAAGGCAATAGGAGCGCTTTGACTTCATCGGGGGGAAGAAAGGGCGCGGGTGTTTGGTCGCCGGAAGTCAGCCCCCGGTGCGCGGCTAGCGGCACGTAATACGCCTGCTTTGGCTTTACCGCAAGAGCAATGCCGATTGGGCGGGCATTCCAGGCATCAAGGGAATCAGTTTCAAAATCAAGCGCAAGAAGTTTTTGTTTTTTGGCTTCAGCCAAAAGGCGCGGCAACTCTTTTATGTCGCTTATCGTTTTGTACTCCCCTTCACCCAACAGTGCAGGATCAGAAGAATTTTTCATTTCACCATCACGTTGCGGCGCGGCAGCTTCCGCCTCGTCTTCGCCCTGCGCACTCTCCGTCTTACGCGCAGGTTTTTCACTCTGCACAGAAGGATCAAGCTCCTTGGCGCTTTGCCGTATGCCTTCCCGCATCAGCACCTTCGCGGCGGCGGATCGGTCAAGTTTCTCTATGGATAATTCGTCAACGTTTTTTACGGGGAGCGGAACATCGGTGCGCAGGGCAATAAGCGATTTTGAAAAATAAGCGCTCTCTTTTCCCTCCGCAATTTTTTTCCCTATAGCACCTTCAATGCCCGCGATATTTTTGTAAATCTCATCGAGTGAACCGTAACGCGCCATAAGTTTTACCGCGGTTTTTTCCCCAACGCCCTTTACTCCAGGTACATTGTCGGAGCTGTCGCCTGTAAGGGAAAGGAGATCCAATACCTTTTCAGGGCTTACCCCCCATTCCGCTTTCACTTCTTTAGGACCGACCAGTTCGTAATGCAGCCCTTTTTCATCAGCCGCTCCCGCGTGATGCGCGCCCCCTTTGGAAGGGCGCAGTTCCCATGTTCCGTTCCCCACAAGCTGCAAAAGGTCTTTGTCCGATGAAAGAGTATAACACTGCCGCTTTTCAGCCTGGCACTTAAGCGCCAAAGTTGCGATGATGTCATCAGCCTCAAAGCCGTCAACCCGGAGGATAGGAACACCCAGCGTATTAAGAACTTCCTCCACCAACGGAACCTGCTCGTGCAAGTCATCCGGGGTTTTTTGGCGGGTTGCCTTATATTCAGAGTACATCTGGTGACGGAAAGTGGGCGTGCGGGAATCGAAGATCGCCGCTAACCTCGCAGGCTTTCTCATGACCGCATCCTCTGTCTGCGAATCAGAGTCCGCAGCCGGAGCGCCGGAATTAAGCAGCGAAACCAGCGTACGGGCAAAGCCGAACAGCGCCGATACGTTTTTCCCGCTTGAGTTGCGCAGGGGGCGGCTTAAAAAAGCAAAGTAAGATCGATAAATAAGACCATAAGCGTCTATTAGGTACAGTGGTTCCTTGCGCAGAATCTAGCCTCCCAGCGTCGCAAGCATTATCGCTTTGATCGTGTGCTTGCGGTTTTCCGATTGATCCCAAGCGGCGCTCATGGGGCCGTCTATAACGTCCGCCGTAACTTCCTCGCCCTTAACCGCCGGAAGGCAGTGAAGGAAAATTGTATCTTTGCGGCCTGTTTTATCCATCAGCGCCTGATTCACTTGATAAGGGCTTAAAAGGCGAATGCGCTCTTCTTTTTTATCTTCCTCGCCCATAGAAGTCCAGACATCGGTGTAGATAGCGTCCGCGCCCTCAACCTCGTTCACGTTTTCGCTGATGCGCAGGTGTGCGCCTGAGCTCGCCGCAAGAGGCGCGCAGCGGGCGACGAGTTCAGCGTCGGGGCAGAGTGCGGCAGGGCTTATCACGGTGAGGTTCACGCCGAGTTTGGAACAGATCACCAAAAGCGAACGGGCAACATTGTTCCTGCCGTCTCCGACAAAAACGAGCTTCTTTCCTTCGGATGTTCCAAAGCGTTCTTCAAGCGTCATAATATCCGCCAGAGCCTGCGTTGGATGATAATCATCGGTGAGACCATTGTAAACCGGAACGCCTGCATACTTCGCAAGCGTTTCGGCGGTGGAATGTTTGAAGCCGCGAAACTGGATAGCGCTGAACATACGCCCAAGCACGCGCGCCGTATCCTCAAGTGATTCTTTCGCGCCCAATTGAATATCCTGCGAGGAAAGAAAAACCGGATGCCCGCCTTCTTCTCCAAAGGCGGTTTCAAATGCGCACCTCGTCCGCGTGGAGCGTTTTTCAAAAAGCAAAGCTAAGGTCTTGCCGGTAAAACGCTGATGCAGTTCACCACGCTTATTTTGCCCCTTTACGATTTTGGAAAGCTCAAGAAAATACCGTATGTCAGATGGCTGGAAATCAAGCCATGTAAGAAGCGATCTGCCTATCAATTGATCTGGCGACATAAAAACCTCCGCCTGTGTATAAATGCATAATAACAAGTTTACAGATTCAACACAAGCGGTTTTACTTCACAAAAAATTGAAGGGATGGAAACGTCTTAAATCCTTGGCTGGCGCTTTTTTCTGGCTACGCTTTGTAATCCCTCAACTGCCGTATACAAGTTCCTGGTCGCAATTGCAAGTCGTTGAGTTGCCGTTTGCAAATTGCTGCTCATATCCCGCAATCTTTGCCCAAAGTCGTCTACTTCTTCCAGAGGCAAAGCGTCAAAACTTGCCTCCCTGTTCTGAATTTGATACTGCGAAATGGTATCCCGAATAAGCACTTCCCTAATGATGTGGTTCTGCTCTGATGCTCTTTTCATGCTTTTTCAACCTCTATAACAAGTATGAAACTTCCGGTTTATATTTGCAAATTTTTTATCAAAAAAAATTCTGGAAGCAAAGCAAAGTTGCAAGCACAAGCATTATTCATTACACGTATGGAAAACAATAAACACAAAAGCGAAAATGTTTTTGAAGGTAGCGAATTGGAAGACCCATTAAGTTGTGCGGCAAAAGAGCTGTTCGGTCTTTCCTACCTTTTCCCGTACCAGCGTTTGGTGATTACAAACATTATGGAAGCTGTTGAAGCCGCGCATATCCAGATACGCTGGCGCAAAGCCTATGCTGATTTTGATGTGGCATCAGGTTTAGACGAATCAGACGACCGGGAAAGTTCAGGGCGGCAAATTGTTATCCTTCCCACAGGGGCAGGAAAATCTTTGTGCTTTCAGCTTCCGGCAATGCTTATAAACGCACCAACACTTGTCATTTATCCTATTCTTGGGTTGATGGCGGATCAGGAGCGCCGCCTTACCGAACAAGGATTTTCACCGGTAACTCTGCGCGGCGGTCAAAACAGAGAAGAACGAAACGCTATCTGGGAGCGGCTGAAAACAGGCGAATCCAAATTTATCATTGCAAACCCGGAAGTGCTATTGACCGAAGCTGTGATGCCGCGCCTAAAAGATCTGCACATTGCACACATCGTTATTGACGAAGCCCACTGCGTAAGCGAGTGGGGACAGACATTCAGACCGTCATATCTTGAGATAGGCAAAATCATCGAGGCCGCAGGCGCGCCTGTGATTACCGCTTTTACCGCAACCGCGGGCGCGTCAGTGCTTGAGAAAATACAAGCGTACATTTTCGGTGAAAAGGGTGCGCGGAGAATTGTCGGGAACCCGGACAGAAAAAATATTTCATACTCCGCCAAAGGCTGCATTGTGCGTAACGCGGCGGTGCGCGATTTAATCATGGCGAACTTGCGCCCGGCGATTGTTTTTTGCTCTTCCAGAAAGGGAACTGAATACCTTGCAAAAAACCTGCGAAGCCAAATGGCGGACTTTAAGATGCCATGGCACAGAGAGATTCGTTTTTATCACGCGGGTTTAAGCCGCGAGGAAAAAAAGGAAATTGAAAACTGGTTTTTGCACTCGGACAGCGCTGTTCTTGTTGCCACCTGCGCGTACGGGCTTGGCATCGACAAGCCGGACATACGCACGGTGATACACCGCGATTGTCCGCCTTCTGTGGAAGCCTATCTTCAGGAATCAGGCAGAGCCGGAAGGGACGGGCTTCCTTCGACAGCCGTACTTTTGTGGGGGCCTGAAGATGAGCGGAGTTTGCAGCGCGCAAAAACTGAAAGCGAGAAAACCCGTATTTTGCGGCTTTTAGCTTATGCAAAAAATTTGAGCACTTGCCGAAGACAGGCGCTGCAGGCGCTTTTGGATTACGAAGGGGAAGGCGACAGTCCCGGCACGCGCTGCTGCGATGTGTGCGAAAATGAGGCTAAAGGTGATTTGCGCGAAGTCTTGAGTGTCAGTGATTTTTTCCGCCGCAACAAACGCCGCTACACAGCCGCCGAAGCGGGGAGCGTTTTGACAAAAGCGCAAAACATCCGTTTGAGCGAAGAAGAGATTGCCGAAGTGATTAACCACTTGATAAAAAGCGGGCGCTTAAAACGGCTAAAAAATCCCCTTTGGAAAGATAAGCTCACTATTTGCGGTTAGAGTTTAAGGCGTTTAATTGCAAGAGCCGGATCGGGTGAGTTAATTACGGCATTACCTGCCACAAGCACCTTCGCACCGGCATCCAGTATATTTTTTGCGTTATCGATGTTCACTCCGCCGTCAACTTCCAAGTCGATAGGCAGTTTCAGCACGGCAATGCGATTTGCAATATATTGTATTTTCCCAAGCATCGCAGGAATAAACGTCTGCCCTCCATAGCCGGGATTCACCGACATAACAAGCACCAGATCAATATCGCCATAAACATATTCCAAAATATCAGGGTGAGTTGAAGGGTTAAGCGCAACACCGGCTTTTTTGCCTGCACTTTTAATGCGCATAATCGCCCGGTGCAAATGATGGTTGGAAGGCGACTCGGGGTGTATGGTGATTATGTCAGCGCCGGCACCGGCAAACTCATCAATTTGGTGGAGCGGATCGGCAACCATCAAGTGCACATCCAGCGGCTTTTCTGTCGCCTTTCTGATCGCCTGAACCACAGGCGGTCCAAACGTAATGCCGGGCACAAAAACGCCGTCCATAACATCGCAGTGAATCCAGTCCGCCCCTGCCGCATCAAGCATTTTCACCGTGTCGGCGATATGACCAAAATCGGCGTTTAAGATTGAAGGTGCAATTTTACCCATGATTGCCCATCTTATCGCTTATTGCAAAAGCAATCAACCAACCTGTTGTGCTCCGAGATACCTTTTTCGGTAACATTTTTCATGAGGCAACGCGGACTCTTTACAATACGAGTACTGTGGTATACACTTGGATTATGAAGGATATACGCAGATCGAGCGTTTACATCAAATGGTTAAAAAACTTGAAAGACCAGCGTGCGCACTCTCTCGTATTCACTAGGACAAAACGGCTTGCCTTGGGAAACCCAGGTGATGTTGAGTCTGTTGGAGAGGGTGTCT
>JAIRQD010000203.1:0-4903 GCA_031256655.1 Treponema sp. | reverse complement strand
TAGGAGGGGATGTGCGGCAGGAAGAAACGGCAAGAACAGTAAAAATGAAAAGTACAAGGGGCAAGTTCCAAAAGACCTTCGCTTTTTTGTGGGGCATAAATCGTCAGCTCCTAAGCCTGCTTTGCAAGACTATTCTGCCAGAAACTTTGTCTTGCAACAGGTATTCTATACTATTGGACATAGTATACAACAACTGGCAGCATTGGATAGATACATGGGAACTAATACGGAAGTTTTGAAATTCATCGCATGGATAAAAAACTTACCATGTCAAAAATCTGTTTTAATAACGTTCCTCTTTGGACATCCTCGGTGACAAGCAAAGGAATACGTTTAAGTTCGCCGAAAGTGTCAGAAACTATCAAGTTTCCCACCTTGCTTCCGGCATAAAGCGGCGCGATGAGCGGGCTCTGAACTGAGAACTTCCAGTTTATATCTTTACCCCGCGGTAAAGGAGCTGTAAACTCCAAAGGAGCGCCAAATTCTACAACGGCATAATCATCGCTGCCCATCAAAACGCGGACGCGCTGCAATTCATCCAACTCAAGACGCACCGTTGAATAACTGCTGAATGCCCACTCCAAAAGGTTTCGCCCGTCCGCCTCGCGAATTGAGCGCCCGCTGCTGGTTGCCGGAGCGCCAAGAATTACCGCGACAAAGCGGGTTCCGTTGCGCTCTGCTGTAAGGGAAGTGTTAAAACCCGATGCATAAATAAAGCCGGTTCTAAGCCCGTCAACGCCTTCGGTGGTGTGAAGCAGGCTATTGCTGTTTCCCTGCCTTATGGTTCTTACTCTGCTCTGCGATGGATTTGTCATGTGCTCAAGTCTGGGGAAAGAAAAATACCGCACAGAATGAAAATCAGATAAACTTTCAGGCCACATTTGGATGTAGTTACGAACAAAATAGGCGAACTCTCTGGCGGTTGTCATATTGTATTCCGATATTCCTGACGGCTCTACAAAGCGGGTTGAAGTAAGCCCCATCGCCTTCGCTTTTTCGGTCATCATTTCGGCGAACTCTTCCACTGATGGGGCAAGGTGCAGCGCGACTGCCACCGCCGCATCGTTACCGGAAGGAACCGCCAGCCCCAAAAGAAGCTCCTGGAAACTCACTTGCTGCCCGTAGGCTAAAAACATCAGCGAAGATCGGGGCGGCTGGTTTACTGCCCAGCTTTCTTGCGGGGGAATTATAATGTCTTCAAGAGCCGCTCTGCCTGCCGCGATTTCAGAAAAAGCCAAATGCATGGTCATCACTTTGGTAAGCGAAGCGGGTGGAATTTCTTTGTCGGGGTTTCTTAGAAAAACAAATGTCCCCGTCGCGGCATCCATAACCACCGCCGCACGTGATCCTATCTCAGGCGGAGGAAAACGATCTTTCATTAATGCAAGAGGATCGGTCGAAGGAAAAAAAGCCGCAAATAAAAGAACAATCACATAAAAACTGCCAAGTGTTAAAAGCATCGTGACTTTAACTCTGCGCCAGTTTACCTCTCCGTCTTTTGTGAAAATACCGTAAACTTTTTCTTCAATCTTCTTTAAAACCTTTTTTAAATATGTCATCAACTTGTCCCTACTCAATTATTCTTGTAAAGGCTATTGAAAAATATTCTCTGCAACCTCCTCCATCGTCATCCCGTAGTACAGGTAACCATAGATTGCGGCAGCGCTTAAAACCAGCCGTCCGTAGTGTCTGGTTTCGGGATACAGAATAGTTTCCAGGAACAGGTCTTTCGGCAAGCCGCCGTCCGGTCGAGCCCTGTCTTCAGAAAACCAACGCCGCACTCTGCCTTGCCCGCCATTGTAGGCAAGCAGTGCGAGCATCACACTTCCGCCCATTTGGTTTGTGATAAGGTGGCGCATATAAAACGAGCCCAAGTGAACGTTCACGCCGGGGTCGATGAGGTTAATGCCTGCCGGAGTGCGGTGGTCTGTTCCGCCGGCTCTGGCGATGCGGCCTGCAATGTCCAGGGCGGTGGACGGCATTAGCTGCGCGAGTCCAACCGCGCCGGCGTGGGAAGCAACGGAAGCGGCGAAGTGGCTTTCTGTGCGGATGAGCGAAAACATCATTTCAGGACGAAGCCCCATCGCGTAAGCATATCGTTCAATTACTTCGCGGTATGGGCGCGGGTGGGAAAGGTAGAGATCCTCTCTTGTAATTTCAAAATCTTCCCGGCGCATATAACGGGCAATAAGGCGCAAAGATTCAGGATAATTTCCCGCTCCCGCTAAAGCCGCCGCGATGCTTCGCAGTTGGGGGACAGAAAACTCACTTTCACGCACCCTTATAAACGGCATGACAAAAGCTGCCGCGCCATTATCAAAAAAGCCTAAAATAAACTCATGTTCGCTTCCTGCGGCTACCGGTTCATGAGTAAAGTGCGTGGCTGTTCCGCCCAGCGGAGAAAAGTTTTCGCCCAAGCTTAAAGCCGCCATTGTGCGGTAATAAAAAGTTCCTTCATGTTGGTTTTTTGCAAGCCGCAGAAAAGCATCAGCGCTCCGGTCTGCGGTAAAAAACCCTTCCTGAACTGCCCTGCCGACGATAAAGGCAAACTGCCCAAAAGATCCGCTTGGGCGGGTTCCGTTTGCGGCGCTGTTTTCAAGCGCGTGAAAAACTTCCAAAAGCGTATCCCACCGCCGCTGGCTTGTGAGATAACGCGAGAGTCTGTCAATGGCACCGTTAAAAATAAACATGTCTGTCCACATAGGGATGGTGCGGATGAAAACTTCGGCGGCTGTAGAAGGGGAATGCATGACTGAGTTCATCGCAATGTACCAAAGGCAGGCATCAGCCTGAACGCTGTCAGGGGCGATTTCCAATGCCCGCCAGAAAAAGTCAGTTGAGGCGGGAAGGCGACCGCGTGAACGCTCGATTCTGCCTGAATGGTGGAGCAGTAGATAACGGCGGGCATCCACGGCATCGTTATCCAGCGTGCGGACAAAAGCCTGCAACGCCTGAAAATCCACGTCGCCGGATGCCGGTATGACTTGCGGCACGATACCTGATTCCAGGATGTTAATCCACGCGGCAAAAAGGTCTAATCCCTCCTGGCGCATCGGCGGGGTAAACTGATAAGCACGTGCCAAATCACCTATGAGTGAAGGGTGGCTAAAAAAGAGCAGCCCCCCGTCCTCAAGCGCCGGACGCAGGTTGTTTAAAGTTATTGCGTGGCTGATGGGGAAACGGCGGGAAGAAATAATTCCGCGCTCTTGGGGAGTTAAAAGCCCTTCGGCAGAAAGCGCTTGTGAATATGCCCAGCGTCTTAAATCACCGGCCGGCAAATCAAAGAGAAATGTGACGATCCCCTGTCTTTGAGCCTCGCTCATGGCATCGCCAATCACTTGCCATGAAGAAAAATGTGCAAGCGCTCTTTTCCAGTTGTTGTCTGTGTTTGGCGGAAGAAGGTGCAGAACCTCTTCATAAAGTTCCATGCGAAACAAGGAAGCGGCGCGCAGTTTTATAGCATCTTCGCGCGAATTAAAACTAGCGGCTGACAAAAAGCTGTGGAAAGCCATTGTATCTTGAGTTTGTGGGTTTTCAAGCACCAGCGAAGCAAGGCGCGAAGCCGCTTCTCTTCTGGCAGGCGGGGAAGGACTGTCAAGCGTCGCTGAGAAAAGCAGTTTTTGCAGCCTTAAAGTTTGCGCTTGCGATGACCCACTTTGCGTACCGGCAAGTAAGCCTGCGTAAAAGGCAGCCGCCGGGTGTATGCGCGAAAGTTCGACAAGACGATTCACAGCGCTAGAAAAGTTCGCAGGCAACTCCGCGTCGGTGACAAAGGAAAGGTCACCCGATTTTAAGAATTCCGCCGCTTCCTCGCGGTGCAATCCCAAAACTCTGGATGTCCCGCAGGCGGTAAAGAAAAGCGCTGCGACGAATACGGCACAAAAAGTTCTAATTTCTTGGCGGAACACGAATTAAAGCCCCCGCTATAATAAAGTTTGGATTGGTTATATTGTTAAACCGCGCAATATGCGGGTAAAGAAACGGATCGCGGTAAAACGCCTCCGCAATTGCCCAAAGTGTGTCTCCCCATCTTACACGGTACACAATGCCATCGGGGGGAATAAGGACGGGAACATCGAATGCCGCAACGGCCGGAGGTGGGCGATCCCCCGGGGCTGGCGCGGGTGCCGTCACGGGTGCCACAATTACGGGCGGGGGCACCGGCGGCGGAGTTACAGCTGCCGGAGGCGCGGGAGGCGGAGTCACAACCGCCGGTGCAGGTGCGACTGCCGGAGGGGGCTCGGGAGGCAGCGGTGTCACCACAGGAGCGGGTACAGGCGGCTCGGCAGGCACGGCAACGGCCGGTGTGTCGTTTCTGAATGCGAAGAACCACAACGCAAAACCCGCCAGAAGCGAAAGCACCAGTGGTCCTGCGACCATAAGCCATCGAGAACTTTTTTTATCACTTTTGGCTGCTGCCTGCTTTGACCTACCGAAAAGTCCGGTCGGTACCGGTTCATTTTGCTCAAGCTCAAAATCAGGAAGTGTCTCACCGAGGGAGTCGTCTTCCATCATCGATTTCAACGACACGCTTAACGTTTGGTGCTGACCATGCACAGATGTGTCCATATCCACCGCATCGGCATGCAGTTCACCCGATTGAGTTGACGAAATTATAAGCTCGATGGAAGGTTCCCCTTTCGGACGGGGACTTATGTTCTCCACTACCAGACTGCCCATATACTGGGCGTCGACCATAGTCCGGGTATAACTCTTGTACATGTCAATCTGAACACTTCGCTGGTTGTTATGGACAGTCGTGAGAACAAGCCGCTTTTTTACTGTGGAACTTTCTTCCAAAATTGGATAAAATTCCCCGTTTGCTATTTTTATCCCAATATCAGTAGCCACTGCACTTTCTCCTTTATGCTACCATCATTTTAGATGGCATAATGCGATTTGT
>JAIRQD010000193.1:0-5714 GCA_031256655.1 Treponema sp. | reverse complement strand
TGCGCCGCTTTTTCCCGTTTGGTTTTTCGCGGCGGTTTTCGGCACTGTCGCTTTTGTTGTATTTGCTCTTGTAATACGCCATTCGCTCTTCCATTGAAAGTTCTGAAAGATTAGGCGGTGATTCTTCATTGGCGGAGCGCGCGGACGAAGTACGCACTGCCGCATCACGTTTGGCATCAAACGGCGGCGGAAAGCTCTTAGCGCCTGGGTGCCTGCCGGCATTCGTGCCGTTTCGTTCGCGCTGTTCACCGCCGCGGCGCTCTTCAGACCGTCTTCCCCTGCCGCGCGCTCCGCGTTCGCGTCTGTCGCGATCTTTTACGCGCGGTTCTCTGTCCCGCCCGCCGCGGCTGCCGGAATCGCGGTCGCGATCCCGGTTTTCGTAGTATTCGGTCTGTATGCGCTTGCCTTCACTTAAGTCTTGGGCAAAAAGTTCTTCAGAAGCGGTCTCTGAAGGGATTTTTTTCCCCAAATAGCGCTCAATTGCCGGAAGTTCATACACGTCCTGCTCGGTGGCAAGCGTGAAAGCCTTGCCTGTTTTACCGGCGCGCGCGGTGCGACCAATGCGGTGAACGTAGTTTTCTGACTCGTTGGGAAGATCATAATTGATTACAACGGCAAGTCCTTCAATATCAAGCCCGCGCGCGGCCACGTCAGTTGCCACAAGAAAGCGGGATTTGCCTGACTTTATGTCATCGATTACCCGCAAGCGTTTGTGCTGGGGCAGGTCACCCATAATGAACTCACAATCGTATCCGTTATGCTGAAGACGCTTGGCGACAATTTCAGAATATCGTTTGGTGTTGCAAAAAATTATCGCGCTTTCAGGGTTTTCCCGCTTGAGAATGCCCAAAAGAAGCTTCATTTTGTCACTTGAAGAAACATGGTACAAAAGCTGCTCAATTTCTTCCACTGTCACTGTTTCCGGTTCTATGGCAATCTCAAAGGGGTTGCGGGTGTATTCCCACGCAAGGTTTTTTACCCACGCGTTAAGTGTCGCGCTAAAGAGCATTGTCTGCCGCCTGTCAACAGGGGGAACAGCGCTGATGAGTTTGCGGAGGTCGGGGTAAAAGCCCATGTCAAACATCCGGTCAGCTTCGTCAAGCACAAGAAAAGCGACATCCATCAGGTTCATTTGACCGCTTGAGTTCAAGTCAAGCACGCGGCCGGGCGTTCCCACAAGTATTTGCACATTTCCGCGCAAAAGGGCAGTCTGCTGCGCGTAGCCGACCCCGCCGAAAAAGCTCCCGGCTTTAAACGGCAGGTACTTGCCGATAACTTTGACTTCATCTTCAACCTGAACCGCTAACTCGCGGGTGGGAACCATGATTATCGCCTTTTTACCGTGAAGCATATCTTCAGTAAGCAGGCGCTGAAAAATGGCGACCAAAAACGCCGCCGTCTTGCCCGTCCCGGTTTGGGACTGGACGTACAGATCCTGACCGCTGAATGCGCGGGCGAGCACTTGCTCCTGGACAGGCATACATGTTATATAACCCGCCTCGTCAAGCCCTTTTTGAAGATCAGGATGTAAGTTTAGTTCGGAAAAATTCATATATTAAAGTAATAATAGCGTTTTATCGCAGGAATGAATAGCAGGTAATGTTTAAGAGGCTAAACCGCCGCCGCTATTTCAATGCGGTTTCTTCCCAGCGATTTAGAACGGTGCAAAGCGGTATCCGCGACAATGTTAAGCTTCTCCCATGTACCGGCATGAAACGGCGCGACGGCAACACCTATGCTGGTACTTACAGTTACCTTAACGAGCTTTGTCGCGTTTGGAGCTTCAGGCACTTCTATTCTTTGGGCAAACAGATTTCCACGTATTTTTTCAGCGACTATGTGCGCCTCATTCTGATTTGTGTCCGGAAGAAGGATGGCAAACTCATCCCCTGAAAGCCTTGAGTAAATGTCGCCTGAGCGGGTGGATTCCATAAGAACCTTCGCTGTGGCGATAAGCACCATGTCACCGCCTTTTGTGCCGTGGCGTTCGTTAATCAGGTGAATTTTATCAAGGTCAATCATTAAAAGTGAGAGATTTCGCAAGCTGACATCGGTTTTTTCAAAATAATCAACCGCGAACTCTTCAAGAATCCGGCGATTGTAAAGACCGGTTAGGTCATCACACATCGCGCGCCTGCGTGCAGCCTCGCCCCATCGCATGAGATCTCCAGAGTGTTTGGATATTTGATCAAGCCACGCATTGTGTAGTTTTTTAATGGAATTAAGAATTTTCACCCCGATCATGGGGTGGTCAAAAATGATGCGGAAAAAATCAATGCCGTGCAGCATCAGCAACTGTGAATCAACTATGGCTATTATTGTGGCAGACCGGCTTTCATTAGCGATAATGGACATTTCGCCGAAAAAATCTCCGGGTTTTATATCAAAAATATGCTGCTGGCTTCCGTCAGCCTGATGCACCCACGCGCTTAGTTTGCCTGAAAGCAGGATAAACATTTCTTCCCCTGCCGCCCCTTCGTCAAAAATGACATCTCCTTTTTTTGCACTGAAAGGCTCCAAAAATGCCGATATGGCGTTTTGCTCAAGGGCGCTTAAATCTTCGAACAAGGGGGATTTTTTCAAAGTAGGATCAGAAATAAGCGGCATTTTATTTTTATTCATTCGGTACTGCCTGCCTTTTTGTAACGGACGATTTTATTCCCGCCTGATTTCCATGTGTCCAAAAGCAGGTCATACGTTGTTTCAAAAAACGAAGTCCATTTTTCGTTGTCATTCGGCCAAATCCCCCACGCAATGGAAGCTGAAAAACAGAAATCCTGACCACCATGGCCATCATACGCGTCTTTCATTGAAACCGGCGGAAGACAGGCAATGGCCTTGGAGAGGGAAAGTGAAAGCATTTGAGCCTGGGCAGCATTGCACTTGTTAATCAAAAGTCCTGTCTCATTGCTCTTAAAACGCAGTGCCCAACCGCGTTTTAACTTTCGGGTGGCGCTTTTTAGAATGCGGGCGATTTTTACCATTGCCTTATCCCCGGCACCGTGTCCCAAAGCGTCCACCAAAATCTTGAAGCGGTCAGGTTTTATCATTATAAGCGCCACGGGGGCATCCAAAAGCTTGCCTATTTCGTCAACCATGAAAGTCTGGTTCCATAAGCCTGTGCCCGGGTCTTCATAAGCCTTGCGGTAAAGTTCCTGCACCCAAGTCATATTTTCCATCATAAGTTTTCTGGTGGATTTAATGCGGCTTGCTACCATTGCCGTAAAATTAAGCACCAGGCGGGAAAAAACCTGGGGCATTTGCAGCGCCAAGGCATTCATCGTCAGGTTGCTGGCGGGAAACATAACCAGTTTTGAGTCTTCCAAAGCTTCCGCATGGGCATCATATTGCGCACCGCGTGCAAAGTCAAAATCCCCAATGTTGTCGCCGGGAGCAAAGCGGGCGATTTCTTCATTCTTGCCGTCATCACTACGCTTAAAGATACGTATTAGCCCTTCACGTAAAAGGTAAAGATGCTTTGCCTCATCGCCTGAACAAAACAAGGTTTTGCCTTTTTTCAGGGTGATGACTTCTGCCCAGTTTGCCACAGCCAGCTTCTCATCCGGCAGCAGGGTTGAAAACAGATCTGACTTTGTAATTTCATAGAGGTCTTCACCTGTTTCAGTATGAACGTCCCTAGCCATAAATGCCAACCCCCAAAACACTATATTACGCGGCAGAAGGTCTTAAAGACCTTCGTATCATTTTCGCACTTCAACTTTTGCCAACTTTTCATAAAAGCGGACAAGAACGCTGTGGTCATTTGCCGCCAAGCCGTCAATTTTAAGCGCTTGCATTGTTTCCATTACCATTGCGGTAAGCGGAACCGGAACACTTAACGCGTGTGCGATGTCAAGCGCGTTCTGCAAGTCTTTGGTGTGCAGTTCCACACGAAAACCGGGTTTGAAGTTGCCGTCAAGCATAGCGGGAACTTTCGCGTTCATAATGGCGGAACCGGCAAGACCGCCCTTGATTGCCTCAAACACGGCTTGCGGGTTTACACCGGCTTTAGTGGCAAGCACAAATGCCTCTGACACCGCGGCAATATTAAGAGCGACTATGATTTGACTGGCAAGTTTTGTTACGTTTCCGGCTCCTACATCACCTACAAGCACAACTGACGCGCCCATTTTTTCAAGGATTGGTTTTACTTTTTCAAACGTGGCTTTTTCGCCGCCCACCATTATTGCCAATGTAGCGTCAATCGCTTTTGGCTCCCCGCCTGAAACCGGAGCGTCCAAAAACAGGGCGTTTTTCGCTTTTAAGGCGGCGGCGATCTCTTGTGATGCCGCAGGTGCAATGGAACTCATGTCCACAACAATAGTCCCGTTTTTGACACCTTCTATTACGCCGCCTGCACCGAGTATCGCTTCTTTTATGTGCGGCGAGTTTGGTAACATGGTAATGATAATATCGCTTTTTAAGGCAACGTCCTTGTTTGACGTTGCACTTTCAGCGCCAAGTGAAACAAGATCATCGGATTTAGCAAACTTATCATACACGACAAGTTTGTACCCGGCATCAATGAGATTTTTCGCCATCGGGCGCCCCATTACTCCCAATCCGATAAATCCTACAATTGCCATACCTTCCCCTTATTAAAACGCTGCTTACAAAGTTTTCGCTATGGAAATTACTATAATACGCTCACAAGCTCTATGACAAAAACCAAAAAGCTGTTTGGCGGTATTAAATCGCCCACGCCCTGATCGCCGTAAGCAAGTTCCGGGGGAAGGATGACTGTCCGTATCTCACCCACACTCATATCAAGAATCGCCTCGTCCAGCCCCGGTATGAGCATTCCGGTTCCCACAGGAAGTTCTTCCGAGCCGCCTGTGAGGTCAGTGTTGGCGAAATACCGCCCGTCAAGAAACCTGCCGCTGATGTTGACAACGGCGGTGGCACCTTGCGCGGGGCGCGCTCCGGTTCCCGCTCTGCCAATGACCCAGTGCATACCGGTAGGTGAAACGGAGGTGTTCGGGAATTGCTCTCTTACCTGGGCAAGGTTCGCATTCCGCTGAACTTGTGTTTGAGCATGAGCTTGAGAAACGGCGTTGCGCAGCAGCGCGTCAAAAGTTTCCTGATCCGCCCTGAAAGCTTCGGCGCTTTCGCCGTTACGTACAATTCTTACGGTGTTTATTCTGTCACCCTGACGAATGGCGTTTACCACGTCCTGCCCCTGGACAACTCTGCCAAAAACCGTATGCCGTCCGTCAAGCCACGGTGTTGCGACATGGGTGATGAAAAACTGGCTGCCGTTGGTTCCGGGTCCCGCGTTTGCCATGGAAAGAACGCCGGGTCCGTCGTGGCGCAGCGCCGGATCAATCTCATCGGGGAATTGGTAACCGGGACCGCCTGTTCCCGTGCCAAGCGGACAGCCGCCCTGGATCATAAAGTTGTCAATGACGCGGTGGAAGGTAAGCCCGTCATAAAACGGCTGATCACCGGCGCGGGTCATTGCGCCTTCCGCAAGTGCCACGAAATTCGCCACCGTCAACGGTGTGCGCTCATGCTCCAGACTCACAACGATGTCTCCGCGCGTCGTATTTATTCTTGCAAAAAGCCCTTCTCCAAGCGCCGCGTTTGCGGCGGCGGTCGCTGCCAACCCTCCCTGGGCACCTGCGGTTCTTCCCAAGCAGGAAGCCATAATAAAGCTGACGCAGACAAGAAATAAAACATTAATTGTGTTTTTCATTTGACTATTCTAGCAGAAA
>JAIRQD010000126.1:0-14435 GCA_031256655.1 Treponema sp. | reverse complement strand
GTGCAGAAGGATGGCAAGGCTTTCAGGGGTAAGCGCGAGAATGGAAGGCGGCACGGAAAGAAAGCGCCTGCGTTCTTCCTGCGGCGTGTCTCCTGAACGGGTTTGCACTCTGATGTCAGGAATGGCCTTCCCCGCCTTTTCAAAGTGCGCGCGGATTCCTTCAAGCGGCAGCGTCAAATTGCGTCTTATGTCTTCGTTCAGCGCCTTAAGCGGCGAAACATATAGTACCGAAAGTTTACAGGCATCATACGTTCCGCTTGCAAAGCGCGAAATTGCGGCAAGAAAGGCGGTGAGCGTTTTGCCGCTTCCGGTGGGCGCTATGGCAAGAACGTGCTCGACTTCTACGATCAGCGGCCAGGCTTCTTCCTGTACAGGCGTCGGGGTTTTGTAGGTTTCTAAAAACCACTCGTTAATGAGCGGATGGAAGGGGAGCGGGAAAGCCATGTTTTCCTTATGGTACTTCAGCAAGGCGAGTGTTGGCAATGTGCCAAATCTATACTTAATATCTGACTATTTTTATCAGAAACTAGGAGACACATTGGCAAAAATCTGCTAGACTAAAAGAGAGGGTTGCCGGTCTGTTGGTCTGTTGATCAGCAGACCGGCGCGCTCCGAATCAATTTTGAAAGCTTGGGAAGAAAGGTGATAAATATGCGAGAATTGATTGACAAACTTGAAGCGACAAAAACTCTGTCTGCACATGAGTTTAAGAGACTTTTGTCCTGCGAGGACGATTACTTATTTGAACGGGCACAGCAAAAGGCGCAAGATATTTACGGGAAGAAAATTTATATACGCGGGCTTATTGAGTTTACCAACTACTGCAAAAACAACTGTTTTTATTGCGGCTTGCGCAGTGAAAACGAAAAGGCGCAGCGTTACCGTCTTTCAAAAGAGCAGATTTTAGAGTGTTGTAAATCCGGTTATGCGCTGGGCTTTCGTACCTTTGTGATGCAGGGCGGCGAAGACGAGTTTTTCTCTGATGATGTTCTGGCTCCTATATTGAGCGCAATAAAAGAGGAATATCCTGATTGCGCAATAACGCTTTCGGTGGGCGAGCGCTCTTATGAAAGTTACCAGTGCCTGTTCAGCGCCGGTGCTGACAGATATTTGCTGCGCCACGAAACAGCCAACAACGAACATTACCGGACGCTTCATCCGCCAGAGTTGTCGCCTGAAAACCGAAAAAAATGTTTGGGCGATTTAAAGGAAATTGGTTTTCAAACAGGCTGCGGTATAATGGTCGGCTCTCCGGGGCAGACACTCGACCATATCGTTGAGGATTTGTTTTTTATTCAGGAACTAAAACCGCACATGGTTGGCGTTGGCCCCTTCCTTCCGCATTCGGATACGCCTTACAAAAACGAGAAGCCGGGTGATTTGCGCCTTACGCTGAATATTGTTGCCATCTTGCGCCTTATGATTCCAAACCTGCTTTTGCCTGCAACAACGGCGCTTGGAACACTTAACAAAGAGCAAGGGCGGGAATTGGGCATTTTTGCAGGTGCTAATGTTGTAATGCCGAACCTTTCTCCGTTGGCTGTACGGGCGAAATATCTTTTGTACGACAACAAAATCAGCACCGGTATTGAAGCCGCCGAAGGCGTGGCTGATATGCAGAAGCGAATAAAAAAAATCGGATATGAGATTGTCGTATCAAGAGGGGACTATCATGTATGACGTAAAATCAGCGAAAGCTGATGAGTTTATATCCCACGAAGAAATCCTTGCGACAATGGCGTGGGTTGAGGAAAACCGGAACAATAAAAGCTTAATTGACAGCATAATGAAAAAAGCCGAAAATTTTTCAGGCTTGAATCACCGTGAGGCAGCGCTGCTTCTTGAGAGCGGCGGTGATCATGATATTTTTTCGCTTGCGAAAAAAATTAAAGACACATTTTATGGAAATCGTATTGTTCTTTTTGCGCCGCTGTATCTTTCCAATTATTGTGTAAACGGCTGCCTTTACTGTCCTTACAATTGCGGCAATAAAAATATGCCGCGCAAAAAATTGACTCAGGAAGAAATTACAAATGAAGTTATCGCCTTGCAAAACGTGGGGCACAAACGTCTTGTAATTGAATCCGGCGAAGATGCTGTTAATAGCCCGATTGAATATATTCTTGAGTCGATTAAAACAATATACAGTGTCAAGCACAAAAACGGCGCGATACGGCGCTTGAACGTAAACATTGCCGCAACAACAGTTGATGAATATAAAATGCTCAAGGCCGCCGGTATCGGGACATATATTCTTTTTCAGGAAACTTACAACAAAGAAAAGTACGAAAAGCTGCATCCTAGCGGGCCAAAATCAAATTATGCGTGGCACACGGAAGCTTTAGACAGGGCAATGGAAGCGGGACTTGATGATGTGGGAGTCGGCGTTTTATTCGGGCTTGATAATTATTTGTACGATTTTATTGCGATGCTCATGCACGCTGAACATTTGGAAGCGGCGCACGGAGTTGGTCCTCACACGATGAGTGTTCCACGTTTGCGCACCGCAGAAGGAATATCGCCGTCTTCGTTCGGCAGCGGCATCACCGATGATACCTTTGCGAAAATAGTTGCGTGCTTGCGAATCAGCGTGCCGTATACGGGAATTATTGTTTCAACGCGGGAAAGTGAAGAGTGCAGAAAGCGCGGGCTTGATGCCGGAGTGTCACAAATATCAGGCGGTTCGCGCACAAGTGTCGGCGGTTATGAAAAAGAGGAAAGTGAAAACACAAAGCAATTTGACATTCGGGATAACCGCAGTCTGGAAGAAGTTGTGCGCTGGCTTATTGAATTAAATTACATCCCAAGTTTTTGCACAGCCTGTTACAGGCAGGGGCGCACGGGTGACAGATTTATGTCGCTGTGCAAGTCAGGTCAAATTTTAAATTACTGTCATCCAAACGCGCTTATGACGCTTCAGGAATATCTGCTTGACTATAGTGATAAAGAAACTCAAGCATTGGGAGTTAAGCTTATCGAAAACGAGATTGGAAAAATTCCCAATGAAAAAATACACTCACTTGCAGTTGAGCATCTGGAAAAAATAAAACAGGGAAACAGGGATTTTAGGGTATGAGTTCGTTAAACCAAACGCCGCAGGGTGAAAGACTTCACATAGGCATTTTCGGCAAACGTAACGCCGGAAAATCAAGCTTGCTCAACGCGCTCACCGGGCAGGACATCGCGCTTGTGTCTCCGGTTAAAGGCACGACAACCGATCCTGTTTACAAGTCAATGGAACTTTTGCCGCTGGGGCCTGTTCTTTTTATTGACACGGCAGGCATTGATGATGACGGTGAGCTGGGTGAATTGCGCATCCAAAAAACAAAAAACGTATTACGCAAAACTGATGTTGCGCTTTTGGTGCTTGACGGGGAAGAAGAGTTAACGGAAAACGACAGGCAGTTAATCAGGCATTTTGAAGAAGCGAATGTGGCATATTTGATTGTCCGCAACAAAAGTGATTTGCTTCAGGAATTGCCGGGCGGCGATTTGCCGGAACGGGCAATTGAAAACGGATTGTACGTTAGCTGCAAAACGGGAAAAAACATTCATGAGCTAAAAGAAAAAATTGCCGAACTCGGCAAGGGCTCCGGCGGAGAAAGGCGGCTTGTTGCGGATTTAATCGAAGCAAACGATGTTGTTGTGCTTGTCGTGCCTATAGACAAAGCCGCGCCCAAAGGCCGCCTGATTTTGCCACAGCAACAGGCGATACGTGACATATTAGAAGCAGGCGCGCAATGCATTGTAACAAGGGATAGCGAGTATAACATAACGTTTAAGAAACTTAAAAGTCCTCCAAAGCTGGTAATCACTGACAGTCAGGTATTCGGTAAAATAGCCGAGGAAACGCCGCCGGAAATCGCACTTACCTCTTTTTCTATACTCATGGCGCGTTACAAGGGAGTTTTGGAAAGCGCCGTTGCAGGGGCTAAGATTCTGGACACGATTCTGGACGGCGAGAGAATACTTATCGCGGAAGCCTGCACCCATCACCGCCAGTGCGATGACATCGCAACGGTCAAATTGCCCGCGATGATTGAAAAATATACCGGGAAAAAACCTGTGTATGAGTTTTCATCGGGAACCGGATTTCCGGGCGATCTTTCGGTGTACAAACTGATCATTCACTGCGGCGCCTGTATGTTAAACCCGCGCGAAATGATGTACCGCGACCGCACGGCGCAAAACGCTGATATTCCCATGACAAACTTCGGCGTTGCGATAAGCTATATGCAGGGCATATTGGAGCGCTGTGTAACGCCTTGCCTTGTAAATTAGCGATTTCTTGACGGCGCATAGTAAATGTGTTATAACAGTTAAGTAAGACATATAAACAGGGGATGTATTTATGAAACAAGTAAAAGTTTTGACTCTTTTCGCGGCATGTGCGTTTTTTCTGGCGTTGTTTGTAGCCTGCGCAACCGGACCTGCGCTTATCACTGATGCCCAGGGTCTTCCTGCAAACGGAACCGCGACCGGCTCTGCTCAAGGGTTTGGAGGAGTGGTGTCGGTAACGCTTACACTTGAAAACGGCGAAATTACCAACGTCGCGGTAGTTGCCGCGCACGAATCGGCAATGTTTGCAGCTCCCGTTATTTCAAGGGTGAACGCTGATATGATAAGGCTTAATACCGCGTCGATTGACATAGTTTCAGGAGCCACCGTAACCAGTGTTGCTGTCAATCAAGCTGCCGCAGATGCCTTGAATCAAATAATCAGTCAGTAGTTTTTCGGTAGAAATAGATTTTTTAAAAGGCTAAAGACTTCAATGGGCGTCGGCAGGGAACATGGATAATTCGGCAGTAACATTTACCTTGATGGAGCTTTTCCAAATGGGCGGCGTTGTAATGTGGCCGCTGTTGTTTTTCTCCATCGCTACTGTGGCAATAACCATTGAGCGCGCCGTTTTTATTTTGAGGCATGACTTAAAAGTCGAAAGCTTAAAAATTAAAACGGCGGAAGCCTTCCAAGATGGTAAGCTTCAAGAGGCGATTGCTTTTTTGCAAGATCGCAAAGACAAGGCAATTGGTGCGGGTGTTCTGCTTGTCGTAGCGAAGGGCAGGGGAACAAGTGAGCATCGTCTGGAAAAAGCTGTTCAGGCGGAAGCTTCGCGCGGCATTGCGTCTTTGGAAAGCGGCTTGAACCTTTTAACAACGCTCGCTTCCATTTCCCCGCTCACGGGTTTTTTGGGAACGGTGACGGGAATGATTGCGGCGTTTATGTCAATTGCCGATGCTGCTGATGTGAACGCCCAGATTGTTGCATCAGGTATTTATGAAGCTTTAATCACGACAGTTTTTGGGCTAATAATCGCTATTGTCGCAATGTCCGCTCATTCGATATTTTCAAGTATCACTGATAAATATACTTCAGATTTGGAAATTGCCTGCTCCGATTTAATTGTTCAAATGCATGAGCCAATACAGACAAAAACATTGTGTTTCGCAAATCAGGCGGATTTGGAGGGCAAATGAAATTCACGCGGAAGCGAAAAGGCTTTTTGCGCGAAACTGCTGCCGCAAGCGATCTGGCTTTTTTGCTGATAATTTATTTTTTGGTAATCGCCGGCTTTAATGTAAACGTGGGTTTTCTTGTTGACCTGCCGCGCGAACAAGAAGTTTACATTCTTTCTTATGATGATCTTATGCGCTTTGACATGGACAACAGCGGAAACATTTTTCTGCGCGGCGATGTTTTATCTATTGGTGCCGCGGATCAAATAATTCGAGCAGCGTTAATAGAAAACGCAAACCTGGCAATTCTTCTTTTTATTGAACCGCAGGCGCCGTGGCAAGAAGTTGTGCTTTTTGTGGAATTGGCGCAAAGTGCGGCAGTCGTTAATTTTTCGTTTAACGTAAATACGCTTTCCTCCGCCGCAATTTTGGAGGAAACATGAAGTTCAAACGGCAAAGGCGAACAACGTTTAATTCTTTTTACCCCATGTCAGACCTTGCGTTTCTCTTGCTTATTTTTATAATGCTTGTTGCGCTTGTTCATCACCGTGTAGAAGTTAATATTCAATTTGCTTTGGCAGAAACTGCAGCTTTGGTTGATGCGGAAAGAAACCTGAATATATGGGTTGATAAAGAAGGTTTTTTTTACCTTGAAGGAATAATAATCAGCGCGGATGCCCTTGAATATAGTATCGCGGAAGTTTACATTAACGCTCCTCATACGCGCATCCACATTATTGCAGACCGCGATGCTTATTTTGTAAACGTACACAAGGTGCTTGAAATTTTACAGCGCCTTGAATTTCCCCAGGTTAGTTTTGTGGTGGGCAATGAATAATTCAAACACAGTGAAAACAAAACTTTTTATTTTTGCTTTGGTCACGGCTTTGCACGCGGCACTCATTTTGTTTGGTGGTTTCCAAACAGAATCACTCGAGCGTTTCGAACCTGCCGCCGGAAATATGATGCGGCTTGTGAACGTGCAGGAAGCCGCGCCACCTGCTGCTGTGCCATCCGTTGCACCGCCGCCCGCTGTCTTGCAGCCGCAAGAAGCGGTGCAGGAATCGGCGCAGTTAATGCCGCTGATGGAAGTTTTGACTGCGACTGAAGAAGCAAGTACCGCGGCAACTATACCGGCGGCTGAAGCGGTTTTGGCGGCTATACCAACGGCGGTAATACGTCCGGGTGAATATCTCCCTTTGCATCGAATTAGTTCACTGCCGCTTTTGCCGGAAGATGAGATCGCAAGGGCAATTGTTTACCCTGCATTGGCACGGAGATTAAATATCGAAGGAACTGTCCTTTTGGAATTATTTATAGACCGGTACGGGACAATCACCCGAACACTTGTGATAAGGGAAACTCCTCCAAACCGCGGTTTTGCAGAGGCGGCAGTAAATGCGTTTAGGGGAATAAAAGCCACAGTGCCCGCAAAGGTTGACGGAGTTCCCGCGGCAGTGCGCTTTCATTACAATTTGCGTTTTACTTTGCGATAAGGCAAACAACATGAGCTTCCACAGCTTCTGAACGTCCGATTTCGCCTAAGCCTTCGTTTGTTTTCCCTTTCACAAAAATCAGGCTTTCATCTACATCAAGCGTTTGCGCGAGGCTTTGTTGAATAAGGCTTCGGTAAGGAAGAATTTTCGGCTTTTCGCAGGTGATAACACAATCGAGGTTTGAAAGCCTAAACCCTTCGCCGCGCACCTTCTCCCATGCGCGCTTTAGGAGAACAAGTGAATCGGCATCTTTCCACTTAGGATCTTCAGGCGGGTACAGTTCGCCAATGTCACCAAGACCAGCCGCTCCCAACAGAGCATCTGTTACCGCGTGGGAAAGCACATCGCCATCTGAGTGGGCGTCTTCCCCCTTTTCAAAAGGAATCTCCACTCCGCCAAGCAGAAAACGCCTTCCGGCTTTCAAGCGGTGTATATCCTTTCCGAATCCAACACGCATAATTTTTTTCTCTCCCGCCTGCAAATCTTCACGGTAGGTGATCTTCCTGTTTTCCATGTCGCCTGAAATTACCGTAACATCACCAGCAAATTTTCCCCAAATTTCTGAATCGTCAGTGTAGTCAGTTTTTTTTGCCGATTCCTGTTCAGCCGCTTTTTTATGGGCGGCAAAAAGAGGCGAGTATTCAAAGCCCTGCGGCGTTTGTGCCGCATAAACGTTTGCGCGCTTTAAGTGGCGTTTTATGAGAAAAACCTGCGCCTCATCCGCAGAGCCTTTTTTTGAAACAATTTCTTTCGGTGTTTCAATAAGTGAAAGCGCAGGAATTACCGCCTTAAACGTAATTGCGGCGTTTATTACCCGCTCAATCAACGGAGAACTCACCCACGGCCGCGCACCATCGTGAATAAGAACGTGAGAGGGGTTTTGTTTTTGCAAGTGCGAAAGCGCATTAAACACAGAAGCTCTGCGGTTTTTGCCGCCGCCGATAAACTCAATGCGGCGGTCAGAGCGCAGTTGTTCAGGCAAAAGCGTCCCGGCTTTTGCCTCATCCCCGGGCGGCACAACAATGATGATGCGGCTGATACGTGAAGATGCCGCGAATGCCAAAGCTGAACAGCCAAGCACCGTAAAAGGCTTTCCCGGCATCAGCAGGTATTCCTTTTTCACGTTTTCCATTCGGCTTGAGCTGCCTGCGGCGCAAATGACTGCGGCAATGGAAATCTGCATTGCGCGTTTTCCGGAGTCCGGAATTACCCGGTTTCCTTGTCCGCTTCAAGGCGGGAAAAAATCAGTGTTTCCACTTCTTCTTTGTTTTTGCGCAGCGAACAGGAGATTTCATCTTCAAGTAATTTTAACGCGGAATCGTACAGTTTTCGTTCCAGAATGGGCAGTTCTTTTACTTTGCTTCGGTGATAAAGAGAACGGACGATCATCGCAATGTCCATTATTGTTCCCTTTTTCAGAAGATCCATGTTCATTTGATAACGCAGTTTCCAGTCGGATGGGATCGTCTCATACTCTTCACCGATAAGCTCAAGCGCTTTTAAGGCCTCGTCTTTGCCTACAATTGGTCTTATGCCAAGCCCCGCTGCCTTATCTACCGGAACCATAATCGTCATGTCGGACACTTCAAGGTAGATCACATAGTAAAGGATTTTTTCGGCTTTGAAGTTTTTTTCTTCAATGGACCTGACCACCCCAACACCCTGGCTGGGATACACAATCCGCTGATCCACTTGATACTTTTTGGGCATCTTACTCATGTCTTTCCATTATATCATAAAAATAAACAAATGTTAATGTGGCAATCTTTTTCATGGTTATTTTTTCCCCGAATGAAGCACAAATTCCATTTGACTTGCTTTTTGCTTAATCATATTATACCACAAAACTTTTTTCTTGGGGATTTCCGGACTTCGCCGCCCCATGGCTTTGAGTTTTTCATAAACGGTAACGGCGTTTTTCGCCGCCTGCCACGCTTTTAAGTAGTTGTCGTGGAAAATGTGGATAGCACGGCTTTCAATTTCCTTGTCAATATTTTCGATGTACGACTTTAAAAGAAGGTCGTATTTGTCGGTAATGCCGCGCAGGTAATCAAGAATAAGCCTGTCGAAGTGTGGTATTTGCTCTGAAATAGCGATAAACGTTTTAAGATAATTGACAGCAGCCGAATAATCCTCATCAGTCACATAAGCTCTTAATGCGCTGCGGCAAAGCTGAACGTAAGACTCATTTGCTATTGTTTGCATCCCGCTTATCGGGGTTGAGGGCGATATGGAAAACTTTGGCATTACCTGTACGGTTTTTGAAAGAAGAGCCATTAAATCCTGAAAGATTCGCTGTTCCCAAAGGTTTTCCTTTGTGGAGGAGAAAAGTTGAGTCATTTCCGCACCGACTTTAAGCTTATACTTATCCGCCTCCTGAAAAATAACTTCGCACGAAGGAATCTGGACACCCTTAAATTCAATCTGCCCCGTATCCAGAAAACTTATGGCGTTGCTTCTAAAAAGCGGGCTTTTATCCTTTTCGTTTTCTTTCATGAAGTTCATTTGAACTTGCTTTGAAATCATTATTCGGGATTCTTTTCCGGAAAGCTCATTTGCACGACTTTGTAAGCGCGCGCCTGAATTAAGCAAGAAACCGGCGAGATTTCCCTTTTCGGTGATGATAAGCGGGCTTTGAGTGTTTCCGCCGGTGATACCGGCTGAAACCTTAAAAACAGGCAGCGCATCGGCGTTCCCTTCGCGGCGTGTGGAAATGTCAGGGTTGTCAAGCACGTTGGTTTTGCCGAAATAGTCAATTATTGCAATCGTCACCGTGAGAACGTCAGTTGCGGTGGCGGCAACCACCACCACTTCATCGCCGCGCTCACGCTGGCTTACCGCGTGGCAGCAAGCGGAAATTCGGCGCGCCTGTGTACCCATAGCGTTATCCAGCGTGTGCATCATCGAAAGGTTCTTCCGTGAATCCATACAGAACTGGGTATAACCGTGAATATCAAGCATCGCGATGTACAAGTTTGATATTTGTAAGGTGTCTTTCAAGTCACCGGCATCTACAAACTGTTTATCAGGAATAACAAGTTCCTTCCAAAGCCGTGTGTGGGTATCTTTTGCCATATCCGAGAAAAATCCCCAATTGAGCTTTTTTATGAGCTCAAAAACACGCATTATAACCGGATGCGTTTTTTGGTTTTTTAAGACTGGAGCTACAAATTCCTTTAATTGGGAAAATTTCGTAATTTCTTTCAATACCACCTTGTTATGAAGAAAATCGAACAATTCATACTCGGAGGTCGCTTCGGTATACTCTGTCAAGTCTTTCACGTGTTATTCCTCTCTTTAGTGTATCACAAATAGATTTTTTGTTATAGGGGGCTATGGAAAAAAGTGATTTTTCTGGTATCCTATAAGTATAGCGTTTTGCAAATCGCTGGTGAATTCCTGGGAGGGATTTTATGGAAACTGCGGCAAATCTTAATAATTCAGGCATCGCGTTGACCGAAGCCAACAGACCCTATGATGCTATTCCCCTGTTTCGCAGGGCGCTGGTTATGGAGCCTGAAAACCCGCTGTTGTGGCTCAATTTGGGCATTGCGCAGCAGAAAACCGGCGAATATGAAGAGGCGCTTGTGAGCTTTCAGCAGGCAACACTCATCGACGATTACCTTGCGGATGCCTGGGGATCTATGGGGCTGATTTACTATGAGCTTGAGCTCTTTAACATCTCTGAAAACTGCTATCACATGGCGCTTGAGCGGGATTCCGCTTCTCCGAAAATTTGGAACAATTTGGGCGTTCTTTATTTTTCTGAAGGTGATTATGAAGAAGCAAGGCGCTGTTTTGAGCAGGCGGTAAGCTTAATGCCTTTATATTACGATGCCTTGTACAATCTGCGCGATGCGTGCCGCGAACTGCAGGATTTCTGTGCGGCGGCGGAATTTGAGCGTATACTCCGTGAGCAAAAATGAGAATACTTTACATAGCCGAAATCGTCGGTAAATCAGGCGTTTATGCCTTAAAACAGTGCCTTCCGGCGCTCAAACAGAAATTGAAGCCCGATTTTGTCATTGCCTGCGCTGACGGGGCGACTGGAGGCAGCGGTCTTGGGCGAAACCACGCCGCATACATCCGGAAACTTGGAGTCAACGTCCTTACCACCGGCGAATGCAGCTTTTACAAGAAAGACCTAACCGAAAACATGGCAAAAATCCCTTATGTATTGCGCCCGGAAAACTTTAACGCCGAAGCGCCGGGCATTGGTGTGCGCGTGTATTCTTCAGGCGATTCTCGCGATAATGAAGCGCAAGCCGCGCAGCAATCACCGGGCGCAACCGGCGTCAAGAAGAAAGTAGCCGTGGCTGTCTTTTTGGGGCAAAGCGGCTTTGGCAGGATGCATTCGGCAAGCCCTTTTTCCAGCCTTCTGCCGCTTTTGGAGCGCCTCCGCCAGGAAACTCCCTACGTGATAATTGACTTCCACGCCCTTGCCACCGCCGAAAAGCAAACGCTTTTCGCGCTCGCCGACGGCAAATGCTCTGTGGTCATTGGATCGCATACACGGGTACAAACAGCAGACGATCGCATATTGCGCGGCGGAACTGCCGTCATAACAGATGCCGGACGAACCGGATGCCTTCAGTCTGTCGGCGGCTGCGAACGCGAATCCCGTATCAACGAGTATCTTTCAGGCATTCCTGACTGGACAAGAGAGTCATGGGAAAAACCGGCGCTGCAAGGCGTTTTTGCTGAACTTGGCAAAAACGGTAAAGCGCTTTCTATTGAGCGCGTTCATGTTGAAGCTCCCGCAGCGCCCAAAAAGGAGCGCACCGAACAGGAAGCAGAAGGCGAATAATTTCTCTTGAAAACCGCTAAATATTTGCTATAATTGAAAACATTACCCGCTTAATGTAGCGGGTAATGTAACCGCTTGTATAAGGGTTAAATTCTGCCGCGCCGAAAGGGCGGTGCCGTGTGTATACGGCAACAAGGAACGTTCCATGAAAGGAAGCAAAGGTTTTGGGCCGGGAAGCCCGCTGGATTTGGGCAATATTTTCGATGAGATTTTCGAGGTTGCGCAGGATTTCCACAACGAATTCCGCGAGAAACTCCAACCCCGCGGATGTGAAAACAGGTCGGACGGTGGTCGCTATGCTTTTGACGAAAGCGTAGATTACTATCCGAATTACTCATATCCGCCCATGAACGTGTTCATGACGGCTGAAAAAAGCCTCGTTTTTGAGTTTGCGCTCGCCGGTTTTGAGGAAAAAAACATCAGCCTTTCTTTTCAGGGCGATTACATGGTTTTTTCCGCTTCAATTTCTGCCGCTGATGACGGAGTGTTATACGGGGGCGAAAAAGAGCGCTATTTTAAGCGCCGCCTTAAAATGAAAGACATTGAGAAGCAGAAGTATTATGTGCCTTTGGACAAATTTGCCCAGGCAGATGTAAAGGCAGTTTTTCGCAACGGCATACTGCAGGTTACAATTCCGCCAAAGGACGAGCCTGATTCAAACAGCGGGATCAAAATCGAAATAGTCACTTAGGTTTCTTAATTCTTGTAGTGGTTAATAAGGCAGCCGCTTACCAATATCGCGCGTTCTTCTAACGTCAGGTTTCCTGTTGACAGGGTGATAACATCCGCTTTTGGGCTTTTTTCGCTTATGGCAAAAGCCAGGATGTGTTCATCGCCGTTTTGTATCGCCTTTTTTATGCCGGGGATAAAAATGAAATCGCCAAGTGAGAACAACGCTTCGTTTTCAACCAGAAACGGCAACATTCCCCAATTGATGAGATTGGCGCGGTAACGTTTGGTGGCATATTCCTGGGCAAAGTTCGCTGACGCGCCAAGAATACGCTGGCAGGAAGCCGCCTGTTCCCGCGCCGAGCCGTCACCGGGCTTGCGCGCGTACATTGCACTGCCCAAAGCAATGCTTGTTACGTCAATTGTCTCGTTGCCGGGAATGGATGAAATTTTTTGGTAAACGTGCGCAAGCTCATCAAGCGATTGCAAGTTTGCACCTTTCAGGCGTTCCGCTTCCAAAGCGCGTAAGTTTTTTGCCCGCCCAAGGTAGCCCGGGTCTTTGCGGCTTAAGGTAAACTCCGCCAGGCGTTCGGGGTTTGAGCGGTAAGAGGAAGTCTCGCCTGATGGAATCAGCTCATCAGTTGTTGTAACGGGGTCGGTAATGAAACTTGCGATACCTATAAGCAGGTTTTCGGCAAGGGCTGGAATTGGCGGCCAATCGCGGATATTCGGACCAAGCGTTAAAGGAATGAGAGGATCAGCTTTTGCCGTTCCGTCAAAAACGCGCTTTTGGTAAATGCTGTCATCAAAGAAAAATTTCGGCGGGGAAAAATGCAGGTCAAGTTCATCAGCCGGTGTAAGTTTGCCGCCCCTTGCCGCGGTTGCGGCTATCGAACGTGTGTCCATTAACGCGACCGAGGCAATTTGCCCTTCGCCGGGTTTTGAGCCTTCGCGGTTGGGGAAATTGCGCGTGGTGTGCCTGATGGAAAACTCCTCATTGGCAGGTGTATCGCCTGCGCCAAAACAGGGGCCGCAAAACGCCGGATGCACAACTGCGCCTGATGACAAAAGCTTTGCGATTGCTCCGTTTTTGACCAGTTCAAGATAAGTCGGCTGGCTTTCAGGATATACGCTGAAAGAAAACGTGTCGTTGCCAACGGATGCCCCGTTTAGTATATCAGCCGCCGCTATTATGTTTTCAAAAATGCCGCCGGCGCAACCTGCCACAACCGCCTGATCGACAAAAAACTCCCCGCCGCGCAGTTTATGCGAAAGCCTGAAATTCACGCCGCTTTCGCCAATCGTCTTTGCCGCGTCCTCTTCGATTTTGGCAATTATATCTTTTGCGTTTTTGCGGAAATCCCGTATCGTGTAAACATTGCTCGGGTGGAAAGGCATTGCGATTGACGGTTCAATTTTTGAGAGATCAACGTGAATCATTCCGTCATAATACGCGGTATTTTCAGGCTTTATCTCTTTGTAATCGTGTTCGCGCCCGCGGGCTTTCAGGTACTCACGAACGTGGTCGTCAGTTACCCAGATGGAGCTCCAGCAGGCGGTTTCCGTTGTCATAACGTCAATCCCGTTACGGAAATCGATGGAAAGATTTTTAATTCCGTCCCCTACAAACTCCATTACTTTGTTTTTTACATACCCGTTTGCAAACACCGCGCCGATTATGGAAAGGGCGACATCATGCGGACCGACACCGGGGCGGGGAGCACCTGTTAAAAAAACTCCCACGACATCCGGGTATTGAAAATCGTAGGTTCTGCCGACTAATTGCTTTGCAAGTTCCCCGCCGCCTTCGCCAACCGCCATCGTGCCAAGCGCGCCGTAACGGGTGTGGCTGTCGGAACCCAAAATCATTTTGCCACAGCCTGCCATTTTTTCGCGGTTGTATGAATGGATGACGGCAAGGTGCGGCGGAACATATATGCCGCCGTATTTTTTGGCGGCAGAAAGCGCAAAGGCATGATCGTCTTCATTGATGGTTCCGCCCACAGC
>JAIRQD010000117.1:0-15102 GCA_031256655.1 Treponema sp. | reverse complement strand
TGCGCCGTTTGCAATGTTTTATTTTTCAAAGGAATCTCTGCGAGCAGATGCTTCTGCTAATCCAGTGAACCGGCAACGTAGTCGTCATCTCTGACGTTAATGAGACTATAACACTTTCTTTTTTTTTAGTCAACAGGTTTTCGATCTTTTTTTCTTTTTTTTGAAACTTTTTTATTTTTTTTACTCCTGTAAATCTCAGCCTTCCTGCGCCGGACGTAATCGGGGGAACCGGTAACCTCGCTCGTTTGCGCAACCGCTTTTCTATATACCGAAATGTAGTCAAAAAAAGATATTATCGCTACCAACACAGAGGCGGCAAAAACCAAAGACGCCGCCACAACAACTACATGGTAGAAATCGCCTCCCACGCCGAGCCGCTGCAGGCTGGATGCTAAAAGCGCAAGACCTGCGGCAAACACATACGTTACGGTTTTGATTTTGCCGCCCATACGGGCACCCATAGCGATGCCCTTCCTAAGCATGAGGTTTCTTACAAACAGGATGCTGAACTCACGATAAAGTACGGCGAGAAACAGAATAGGCGGCAATATGCCATCGATTACGAAGCAGAAAAAGAAGGTAACTTGCGTCAAAGTGTCCGCAAAAGGGTCAAAAAACTTGCCGAAATCGCTTGTTTCGCCGCGTTTTCGCGCAACCATTCCATCAAGCAAGTCGGTTACTTCGGACACCACAAACAAAATCCAAAGAACAATGACAATCCAAAGGGCGCTAGGGGAAAACCAATTCCCATCGCCAAAGGGCAACGCCGGCGAAAAAAACCGGGGCAAGAGATAAATAATGAAGAAAACTGGTGCCAGCACTAAGCGAGAGGCTGTGATTTTGTTTGCCAAGGTCATGTTATAAGTATGGAGTTTGCCGTCAACTCTGTCAACGGCTTTGCCGTTGGCTCTTGTAAGGAAGCGATTTACCGCCCGCAAAAAGCGGGCTTAAAGTCATTGCATTGTGTACACAAAATGAGTATATTACAACGAAGATACAGCATGACTACAACTTCTTTTTTTCAACGATTTTCGCTTTTGGTGGGTGTTGAGGCAGCAAAACTGATCGAACACAGCCGCGTTATCGTTTTCGGTCTGGGCGGAGTGGGAAGCTGGTGTGCCGAAGCGCTGGTGCGTTCAGGGGCCGCAAACATTACGCTCGTTGACTCTGACACAGTGTGCCCAAGCAACGTCAACCGCCAGCTTCAGGCAACCAGCAAAAACTTAAAGCGGCTGAAAACTGACTCGCTTGCCGAACGCCTTAAAGACATAAACCCTTCATGTCGGATAACGTTGTTTCCAAGCGTTTTTTCAGAGGAGACAGCCGCAAGTTTTGATATACCCGGCGCGGATTACGTAATTGACGCAATTGACAGCCTTGCACACAAGCTGCACCTAATCGAAGTAAGCCTTAATGCAAATGTGCGCTTTTTTTCAAGCATGGGCATGGCGCAGAAACTTGATCCCACGCTCATAAAAACCGCCGACATCTGGAAAACGTACGGCTGTCCTTTAGCGCGCCTTGTGCGGCAGGGCTTGCGCAAACGTAAAATCTCAAGTCGTTTCACCGTGGTCTACAGCCCCGAGCGCGTTCAGCGAATGCCGCCGCAGCCGGCTCCGCCGCCTATAGCGCCTTCGGATTCAGTCTGCGCCGCGTCAGAAACGCGGGGAATGTGGGATTCAGGCAAAAAAGTGATCAACGGCACTTCTGTAACGGTAACAGCGGCGGCGGGAATGGTTCTGGCAAGCCTTGTTATAAAAGACGCTTATGAACGGGCGCAGGGGGCGAGTGTACTATGAGCCGCAACCGCTTTCTTCGCCACGCAAAACCAAGCATTATCGTGCAAAAACTCACCGCAAAAGCCGTTCTCCAGCGCAAACTCATAGCGGATGGCGACCGCATACTCATCGCCGTTTCAGGCGGCAAAGACTCAAGCGTCATGGCGTGGGCGCTTTCCGGCTTAAAACACGCGCTTAAAATCGACTACGAACTTTCAGGCATACACATCTCAAGCGATTTTTGCGCCTGCTGCAAAAAGTCCGATCTTGCCGGCCGCCTTGCCGATTGGGGTATTCCCTTCAAAGACCTTTCAGTCCCCATTATCGGAAGGCTCAAACCCGGACGCACAATGAACTGTTACTGGTGCTCCACCCAACGGCGGACAGAACTTATCCGTTATGCCCTTGAAAATGGTTTTAATAAAATCGCCCTTGGGCATCATCTGGATGACATCATCGAGACGTTTTTTATGAACATGATGAACAAGGGTAAGCTCTTGGCGATGCCTGTGTATCTCGCCTATCGAAAATACCCTCTTGCCCTTATCCGCCCGCTTGGGCTTTTGGAAGAACGCCAGATCATTGCGTGCGCTGAGGATTTGAACATTCTCAAAGCCGCCTGCACCTGTCCTTACGGGATTAATTCAGGAAGGCGGGAAGTGCGGGATCGCATTGCGCAATTTACAGGCAATTCAGGGGCGGTAAAACGCCGCATTTTGGCATCGCTGTCTTCCGGTGCAACAGGCGATCTTCTTATGGAGGCTGGCGGCGATGAAACTTATTGACATTGGCATTAATCTGATGAACAGCGCATACGACCGCGATCGGTCTTTGGTGGTGCAGGCCGCCGCTGTCGCCGGTGTGTCGCCTTTGGTAATCACAGGATCAAGTGAGCGCTCAAGCCTTGACGCCGCCATTTTTGCGAGCGCGTTCGGCGCGGACGATTCCGGCGTATTGTACAGCACCGCTGGCGTTCACCCGCACGAAGCGAAAAATTGCGGCAACGACACGATAGATTTTTTGCGGGAACTGGTGAAAGAAAAATCCGCCCCGCGCTCAGGAATAAAGGCAATTGGCGAGTGCGGGCTTGATTACAACCGCAATTTTTCCCCGCAAGACGCGCAGCGGCGCTGGTTTATAAAACAAATTGAGCTTGCCGCAGAACTTTCACTTCCGCTTTTCCTTCACGAGCGCGATGCCTTCGCTGATTTTTCGATTATCCTAAGCGGTTACATCAAAACCGTTCCCGCCGCTGTTGTGCACTGCTTCACAGGAAACGGTGATGAACTTGATTATTACCTCTCGCTGGGCTGTTATATCGGTATCACCGGCTGGATTTGCGATGAAAGGCGCGGCAAGCATCTGCGCGAACTTATCAAGAACATTCCTTCCGATAGGCTTTTGCTTGAAACTGACGCTCCATACTTGCTGCCCCGCGACTTGCCTGAAAAAGTGCGAAATAAACGGAATGAACCGCGTTTTCTTCCGCATATCGCGCAGACGGCGGCGCAGTGTTTGGGCAAAGAACCGGATGTGCTTGCCGAAGAGACAACAGCCAACGCAAAAAGATTTTTTGGGATTTGAGTTTTTAAGACAAACTATCAATTTTTTCAAGGCAAAATGCTTGAGAAGCGGCAAAGAGTTGGGAAAAATCAGCCTGACTTAACTTTTGTTTTATTGCCGCCGCAGAAGGAAGCATCGTTGAAAAAACCGCCTGCTCTTTACCGGATAAAGACGCAAGATATTCCGCCGCGTTTTTTTCAGGCGCGCGTAATTGGGCAATTTCGTTTCTGTAGGTTTGAAAAAACTGAACTCCTGACATTAGAGGTTTTCCCGATGAAAAAATCTTTAGGCTGCGCTGTCTGATCTTTGAGTTTCCGGCGATGTGCAAGGGCGCGCTTTTGCTTTCGGCGGGAAAAATCGCCGCTTGCAAAAACTCACTCTTTTCTTCAAGGCGGCGGCGGTAAAATGCAAGCGTTTTTGTTTCGTAGTACCACGAAAGGCCGTCGGGGTGAGTTTTCTTTTCCACAGGGGTGCGGAAAACAAAGTGCGAGTTTTGCGCCTGAAGCGGCTGGAAGCGGTTTTGGCGGCCTAAAAATACTGAATATATATATGTTCCTTTCGCATAACAAACACCTGCAGGATATGAAAAGTCCGCTCCGTACAGGTGAATTTCCAAAGCGCCAAGCTGCTCCGCAAGGGAAATTGCCGCGTAGGTTACGTTTCCGCCTGAAGTGTCAAGTTCGGGCAGGGGGCGAAAGACTCGTGAGACGTAACGGGTCAGAGGATGCCCGCCTGAAAAAAACTGGGTTCTCTTTGAAATGGAAGACAGCATAGGCAGGCTTGCCAGATCCAAAAAAAGAAGCGTTTTTTCCGGAAGGCCGCTTAAAAAATGATGATAACTGATGGGCTGGCAGTCGATGGAAATTACCGCATCAGGCTGTATTTCCGCATGAAGCAAACACGGAAGACTTGTATCGGTTGCGATTAAAAACAGCTCTTTCCGCCTTTCCTTCAATCGCGGCAATTGCGATGTAAGGGATGGACCTGCGGCGCAAACGGCAGCCTGACGTATCGGCGGCAGCGCTTCATGGAACTTCTCGGCGTTTTTTATGTTCCGTATTATATTGGAAAACCAGCGTTTCCCAAAATGCGCCTGCACCGAATAATCGCTTGAAATACGGTCAATCGCGGAACTGATAGCGTCTCCCGCCTGCGAGAAAAGTTCGGCGTGCGCTTTTGTCCTTGAACGCAGCGGTATGACGCGGATTCCGCCGTACAAAACCGGCTGGTACAAATCCAAAATCTGTTTTTCAAGTTCCTGTCCGCTGACATCGGCAATGAGGCGAAAACGCGGCTCGCCGAAAAGACGCGCGTAATCTTTGTGGCACAAAAGTTCAGCAAGCCCGTTGAGATCGTACTCGATTACCAATACCAAACCAACATCGCTACGTTGCAGTGCAGCCTCAACATAGTAGCCCCCGCCAAGCCCCAAAAAGACAAGAAAACCTTCACTTCCCTGTGAGTCGATAAGGCGATTTGCTTCTCTTTGCGGATCCATTGTTGAATGGAGGGGATGGGCTGTTCCCTCAATCGTTACGCTTGCGGGGATTACCTCCCCTGAACGGGATTCCAAAAATTTGTAGCGGTTAAGCGTTGTTTCCGCTTTTGAAAGCCGCGCGCACAATTCGGCGTTCTTTTGCGAAAGGGCAAGAAGATTGCGGTCGAAAAAATACTTTTTGTCCATTAAGCCTGCTCCCTAAAAGCATGCTCGCGCAAAGCATCTTTAAGTTCATCATCACTTGTGTCCGTTTTGCCGCCTTTCAAAATCTGGCACAGCTCTTTTTTAAGAGGCGCAGAAAAAAGCGGGTTTTGCAGGGCTTTCTCCAAAATACCAAAAGCCAAAACAGAAGGGGAATCCTCAAACTTAAGGTTAATCATTTGAGATTTTTTCTGACGTATAAAAGCACTTGATATTTCCTGTCGGGAGTTTTTCGCTTTTTGCTTTGGTTTTACAAAGCAGCAGTTTTTATTTTCAAGCAGATCAAAAACCTCGTTATTTTTCCCAAGCGAATAAAGCCGCCGGGGATAAGAGCGCACCTGATTTTTAAACCATGCGGCGTAAATGCCATAGCTCCCGCCCGCTTTCAAAAGTCCTGTCCGCTTGAAAGCTTGCGAGTGGACAGGGGATAACCTGAAAGCGCTTTCTTCCAAAAAGCGGTCAAAGGCGTAAGGGCGGGCGTGACAGCGAATGTTTTTGAAGTCAAGGTCGAGTCCCGCAATGAAAATATCACCTGAAGTAAGGGCAAACGCCAAGTCCAATGCGGAGGCAGAAACTGTTCCGCGCTGTGGCAGCGTGACAAACGGAATTTTCATCTCTTTCAGAACAAGCGTTTGCCACAAACTCCCGTCGCTTACCGGTAAAATTGGCACACCGGCGCACTGGGAAGGAAGCGCCGCTGTCAGCGATGCCGCCAAAACGGGCGCTTTTTCCCCTGGGGAGTTTTCTGAAAACGCGCTTGAGCGAAAACACTCAAAAAGATGAAAGAGCGCCCATTGCCCGCCGTCAGCGGCAATGGTCATTTGCGGGCGCACTCCCGCCGCCGCCAACGCCGCATGAGAAGAAGAAGCGGCAAGGACAAAAACCTCATCGTTTTTTGCGTCCTCTTTTAAAAGGGGAATCGCGTCCTCCAGCGACGGACCGGAACCTGCAACGACAAGCGGAATGTTTAAAGGCGGCGGGCGCAGTACGGTGCGCATGATGTGCAAGTTTTTAAAAAAGTTCCTAAACCAGCGTTTGCCGAACGCGTTAAATGTCCTTGCACTTGCGTCTATCCGCTTAATAAACTCCGCGCTTTCTTCGATTAGTGCGAGGTACTCGCCGCCGTACACAGCAAGCGCCGGACGCCATTCAAGGATGCGTATTTCTGACGCAAGGGTATCAGGTATTTCCCGTTCAAGAAAATCCTGCAGTGAAATTCCCATTTCAGGATGCCAAAAGGAATCAGGCGGCTGGATGCCGGATTCTGATGAAAGTACGCTTTCATTAGAAAGTGCACTTTCTACAGTTTCGTGAGCTTGAGCGTGCAGGGCAATAATCTTTGCGCCGGGAACTTTTTTTTTCAACGGGGCAACCATGTACCCAAGCCCCGGCTCTATGAGGATAAAAAAGCGGGTTTTTTCACCGAGGGAAAGTGCATTGGAAAGTGAGTTTACGTAGCGATCCGCTTCCGCCTGCGGGTTGTATCGAGAATGCAGCAGATGAATTTTTTCCTGCTTCATTGTTTATGAAAGTGAACTGATGTTGGAAAAAGCGGCACTTGGGTCTTCGGAATCAAAAGAAAAAAGCACTTTGGCGGAAAGGGTATGTGAAAGCCTGTGCGCTATCAGATCCCGGTCTTTGGACTGGGGAAGCAGTATTAAAAGGCTTTTTTCTTTCAGGGTAACAACCCTTGCGGAACTGTCAAGCATCGCCGAAACTTCCTGACAAAAATTAATTTCACCGGAAAGACCATCTTCAAGCACTATGCAGGAGAAAAAAGGATGCGTCTTGTGGAAAAGGGATATTTCCCTTTCTGCCGCGTTGGTGGAATTTGGCTCCGCTGGTTCCGGCTGAAATGGCAAGAATATAGTACCATCGACATTTTTAAGAACGGCGGAAACGACCGCGGGATCGAACTCCGGAGATTTTGCCCCTGCAACCATAACGGCATTGCCGCCTAGCGGAAAAACCCAGTAAATCAGATCTTTTTTGGGGTTTTTGGCGTTAAAGACTTGGTGCAAATCGTCCGATTCTAGCTTAAAATACCCACCCGAATTGTTCTCTTCAGTTTGCACCAACTGTGAAGGCACAGACAACTTTTCAACGCCAAAACCAACAGAAGTATAACTTGAATAATTGCCGTCTTTAAGGGCAAGGCAGACACCGGACTCAAACCCGGCATTAGCTTTGAGAAGGCTTAAAGCTGTGTATGGAGTTGTTTTTTTCCTTGGCAGGCGTTGAAGCCTTTCCGTTAAAGCACTTTTGCTTCCCTCACGAGAAGTTCCGGATTGGATAAGCAAAAGCGCTTTATCATACAGCCCCATTAAGCAAGCCCCAATTCCTTGAAAAGCTTTTTATACGTGTCGTAATGTTTGGACTTGGCAAACTCCTCGATTTTTTCATCCGGCAAAGCCTCAAGAAGTCTGTCCATGTATGAAAGAACCGTCCGCAGTTCCTTTTTCAAATGTGTAGGTATTTCCCCTTGCGATGCTTCAGCGGCTTTTGCCAAAGAAGGAATTCCGTCCACAATTTCAACGACTTCTTCGCCTGGCTGTTCTGGAATCGAGGATTCCGGAATCGGAGATTCCTTAATCAGAGATTCCTCGATTACCGGTTCTTCGATCATCGGCTCTTCGATCACCGGTTCCTCAAAGGAATAATCTTCCGTTTCAGATGTGGAAATGTCCGCACCAATGCTTGAGCTTAATTCCTGATCTAAAGTGATGGCTTCATCGGCGCTGTCACCAATATCAAACTCGGCGAAATTCTCTGTCGGGTCCAATTCCAGTTCGCCTGTTTCCAATTCTTCGGTAACTTCCAGGTCTAAACTTTCTTCTGAATCAAGAGAAAGCATGTCAATAGGATCTTCTTCCGCGCTTTCTTCGACAGGATCCACGTCAAAGGAGCCAAGATCAATCGCTTCAGCAATATCAGAGTCAACTACAAAACCTTCGGGAATAAGGGAAGTATCCCCCCCGTCCTCTGAAAGCTCAAGAGATGACGGCTCCATGTCTGCTTCTTCGTCAAGCTGAATCGCCAGGCTGTCATCATGAAGCATCCCCTCATCTTCTATGCCGTCAAACATATTGTCAGGGATAGAAATATCATCTTCCATGGTCAAATCTACGGATATCTCATCCAACGAAGGCTCTTCGATTGGATTGTCCTGAATCTGTGAAGAAAGATCAGGCTCATCAATTACCGCATCGGAAAGGTCGATAGCAAAAGGATCATCTGACAATAAGTCATCAGTCAAGAGATCATCGGGTAAGACTTCTTCATCCTCAGCCTCTTCCGCCAGATAATCCATATCTTCCTGTTCAGGCGAAGGTGTCATGGGGTGAATGCCTGTTTCAAGAATTTCTTCCAGCGCCTCATTTTCGGTGTCGGTAAAGTCGATGGACGGCAAATCTTCTTCGGGGGGTGTATCTTCAGGTAATACGTCTTCGATCAACGATACATCATCAAGCGCTACCTCATCTTCAAGTTCAACCAGATCCAGCGCCTCACCATCATCAAGCGTATCAAGCGGAATTTCTTCAACCGGGGAATACTCCATACTGTCTTCTTCAAGGCTGACATCTTCAAGAGTAATATCATCAAGTTCCGGCTCTGGAAGACTTATATCTTCAAGAATTGCTTCTTCACTCGCTATTTCGCTCGCCTCTTCCAGGCTGTCTTCTTCAAGGCTGACATCTCCCATATCGATATCGTCAAGACTTATTTCGCCAGTATCTGTGCCGGCATCAGCGTTGAAAGGCTCATATGGTTCATCAGTAAATTCGACTATATCGTCAGAGGCATCCGCTCCGGCTTCTTCGGTGAAGTTTGCCGTGTTAAGGATGTTGCTCAACTCATCCCCGGTAAGCGCGACTACTTCTTCATCGTCTTTATCGAAAAAGACATCCTGGTCTTCACCATCGTCTTCAGCTTTTTCTATACTCAAGATGTCGCTTAGTTCATCGCCGGTGAGCGCTATTTTTTCATCTTCCCCGGTTTGCGCAGCCGCAGAAGCTCCGCTTGCGATTTCCCTCTTTAAGGTACTCAACTCGCTTCGGATGGAAGAAAGCTCCTCAACAATTTTCATGAGGAGCTGTGTGGAAAGTTCGGGCGATGCTTCTCCTCCGCCATGAAGTGCTTTTGTAATGTTATTTTTAGGTGTTGCTTCGACTGGCTCTTCAAAAGAAACTTCATCTTCAAACTCTTCTTCTGAAAGGAGCGCTTCGGAGCTTTCGGCAAGTTCTGTATCATCAACGCCCAGAAGGTCACTCATGGAAATCTCTGAAAAGTCTGAATCGGCTTCTTCAGCTCCGGCAGGCGCATCGTCTGATGACAAATCTACCGATAGTTCATCGTCCGATGTTTCATCAGCTGATGGAACATCGCCTGATGTTTCATCAACTTGATCCGCCTCATCAACGCCTAGAAGATCACTCATGGAAATCTCTGAAAAGTCTGAATCGGCTTCTTCAGCTCCGGCAGGCGCATCGTCTGATGACAAGTCTACCGATAGTTCATCGGACGATGGAACATCAACTTGATCCGCATCATCAACACCCAGAAGATCACTCATGGAAATTTCTGAAAAGTCTGAATCGACTTCTTCGCTTTCTTCGACGGCGCTTTCATCGATAGCACCCTCTTCAAAGACAATTTCTTCAAACGGGGATTCATCAAACGGAGATTCGTCAAGATCGCCTGTTTCGGCAAAATCATCAATGCCAAAATCGTCAGCCTCCGGAACATCAAAGCTTAATTCGTCAGCGTCCGACACCAAGCTGTCGGTTGACAGATCGTCGGCTGACAGACTGTCAAAGGACTCTTGTTGGAAAGAGTCGTCCTCAAAGTCCCCAAAAGGCTCGCTTGAAATATCCGCTTCAGGTAAATCCAAATCAGGAAAATCCGAAATAGGCATATCAAGTGAGTCCTTGGGCTCTGAACCTGCCAGCGACAAATCTTGCGGCTCGCTTTTCACCCAAACGCCGTATTCATCCAATTCGTCGTACGACCCTATTGTACCTCGATCAGAGTATATTGAAGGTTTTTTTTCACTAGCCATGAACTACTCCCCACGCCCGCCATTCCAAATTCACAAACATCCTTATATTATTATAGCATTATCGGCGTAAAAAAGAAAATACCTCTGTGGGCTTTCAAAGGCAAATGTTAATAAAACTATAAAACTATAACATTAACCTGCCCCATATTACAAGATATTTAAAGGAGCAGCCGTAAAATTCCGTAAATAAAACAATGAGTGTACTCAAATATTTGTTTGCAGTTTGGGCAGGGGTGCTCATCTATACCTTGTTGGCGTTTTCGTTTGGTTCAAGGGGGATTTCCGCATACAACCAACTTCTAGGTGAAAAGACGCGCCAGGAGGCTAACATTGAAAGCCTCCGCCAAAAAAACCTAGCCCTTGAAAACTCCATGAATGCGCTCCTTCACGATGAGGATACGCTGGCTGTTTTCGCGAGGGAACTAGGTTATGCTCGTACGCAACAGCGTTTTGTCCGTATTGTCGGGCTTGGCGGATACCAGCAAACGTTGACCGATGCCGGTGTTGTTCTTTATGCCGTAGAATCTCATCATATTCCTGATAGAATTTTGCAAATTATCGCTTTTTTTGCCGCGATAGCCATCTTTTTGTGTATGCTCTTTTTTGACGCAATGAAACGCGTGCACAAAAGCTAACGGCGCAAAACTTCGTGGCGCGCTAATATGTGGATTTTATTCCTTTTTTTCGCTAGAGTTTTGCCATGCAGCCTTCTACATTACACCACAATATAACACCTGAAAGGCTTGACAAGGTTGAAGAAACCCTGGTTTCAGGCATTAAAAAGTTTATGGCAGATTCAGGCTTCACAGCCGTGCATCTTGGGCTTTCAGGCGGGATTGATTCCGCGCTTGTGGCATATCTTGCGGCAAAAGCAGCCGGAAGTGAAAACCTCGTTTGCTTTGGTATGCCATCGCGCTTTTCTTCGCAAGGGTCGCTTGACGATGCGGAAGAACTTGCGGCAAACCTCGGCTGCCGTTTCCATGTGCTTCCCATCGAGGAAGTTTACTCATCGTTTCTTTCAACCTTGCAGCCTCTTTTCAAAAACGAACCTTCAGGGATTGCCGAAGAAAATATCCAGGCGCGTATACGGGGCACTCTTCTCATGGCGTATTCGAACAAGTTCGGTTCCATGGTCCTGACAACCGGTAACAAAAGCGAAATCGCTATGGGCTACTGCACATTATACGGCGACACCGCAGGCGCGCTTGCCCCCATTGGCGATCTTTTTAAAACTGAAGTTTTTGCGCTTTGCAGCCGTATCAACGAGCGCGCAATAGCCGCAGGCGGCAAAGCCGTGATTCCGCAGGCCGTTATTGACAAACCTCCGTCAGCGGAATTGCGCCCGGGCCAAAAAGATTCAGACAGTTTGCCGCCGTATCACGTTTTGGACGAGGTTTTGCGCCTACATTTGTACGAAGGGCTTTCGTGCCAGGGCATTATCGAAAAGGGATGGGACGGCGAACTGGTAAAAGGTATTTTCAAAACGGTACAGGGCGCGCAGTTTAAGCGCCGCCAGATGCCGCAGGTGTTAGAGATTCCGCAGTTGTAACAGCGAACACAACTTGATTAAGAGAGAACTCGCCCACTTAAGCCGCGGTGCCGCGTAAGAGCCGCGGCGCAGCGCTCCAAAGCCGTTCCAGCTCAAAAAAAGCGCGGGCGTTTGCGCTCATCAGATGCACAACGATGCTTCCCATGTCCAAAAGGCACCACTCATCGTTTTGCCCCTCAATCCCGCTTAAACTGCTGGCACTAAGCTTTGGACGCCTTGAACGGCGCAAAATCTCTACATCCCGCTCAATCGCGAAATCTTTCATGTGCCGCTCCAAACCAGAAAGGTGCGTCCCGCTTGTTACCGTGGCGATAACAAAAAAATCAGTCCAAAAGTTAAGCTTCCTCATATCCAGCACCGCTACTTCTCCTCCGTTGTGATCTTCAAGGAGTTTCCCGATTTCCAACGCAAGAGCGGCCAGATCAGTCTGCGACAAATCGCCCATCAAAATCACTTCCCAATATAAGTATAAAATCCGAATGCCGTGAAAAATTGTTAAACTCAAAACCGTGCGGGTTGTAGGGGGAATAAAAGTGGATGTTGCGGCTGCGGATGATGTCACCAAAAGCCACCGCCATCTGACGATGCCCCGAACGATCGATGATGAGGGTGCGCCCGTGGTCGTTGCGGTCAGCGTTGCCCACAGAAATCACGTCAAAGCCGAAATCGCTGATGAGTTCGGCGGTGCGGGCGGCAAGCCCCACCGTGGTTGTCCCGTTCAAAACTTCCACCGTGAAAACGCGGTCAACCATTAAGTCATCGTTTGAACGCAGGAGGTTGCCAATCGTGTGGCGCACGACTTCCCTAATCAGCGTACCGTTCGCGTGCGGAAAAAGCAATTCCTGCCCGGAAACTTCAGTCAGTATTCCCCGCACCGCCTGAATGCTTGAGCGGTCAACATCAATTTGGGCAAGCTCATTAAAAAGCCTTACCCTCATGCGCGTACTGGCGCTGCCTGAAAACTGCGCGTGAAAAAGGCGCGACATACGCGGGTGCTGGAGAGTAACGTACTGCTCGCCAATCCGCCTGATAAAACTCATAAAAAACTGCTGGCGGCGGCCGCTTACGATTTCAGGGTGTTCACCTTCCAATTGGTATGTGGCAAAAATTTGCGCCTTTGCCCCGTCCAAAACCGTGCGCCCTGATGGAAAAAGTATATGCCCGTAATAATACGCATTCACAGGTGAAGGGATGAACACCTCAACACCGCGCAGAAGGTCGGTGAGCCTGCCGAGGTTTTCAATCGGTATGGCAAACGAAAACGGAATGTCTATCCCCAAAAGCCGCTCAAGTTCAGCGGTGTAATGGCCAAGGCGCGGAGGGTCATAAACCGAAGCGATACGGTCAACACGGTTGATGCGGGGGATGAGGGAGCCGAGGTTTGCCGGAACGTCAAAAACCGCCGCGCGCCCCGTGGCGGGATAAAGGATCAGCACGTATGAAGAAAAGGGTCTGCCGTCTTTTTCGATGACAAACAGCGTATTAATTACGCCTTCACCGGCAATCGAACGCTCGATGGGGTCAAAGCGAAAAGAATCTATTGCCAATACAACTCCCCCGCCCAAAAGCACCGCGATAAGCGCTAAAAGCAGAAAACTTGAGTCAATTTTCTTCTTTACATTATTCATAAGCTGTTCCTTTTTTGCATTGCCGCCAGCAGCTTTTTTGTGCCGGCAGAAAGATTGACATCCCGTGACACAAGATGCGCCACAGTGCTATCAAAAACCGCCTTAAAAAGTGTGTCCAAATCGGCGCTCATAGACAATTCCCGCATTTCGTTGTCAATAACGCGGCTTACTTCTATTTTGTCGGCAATGTACACCGCTTTCGCAAGCTGTCCCATGTCGCGGCTACCCGTTGTGTGACAGCGGATCGCCTCAAGCACATCGTGGTCGCTTATGCCGTACTTGCGCTTGACCAAAACCGCCGCCGCCCTGCCGTGCAGAAGACCGGGCTTTTCCTTTTCCACCTTGGTCGAGCCGCTTCCATCGGCGTGGGCGAGGCGCACGAGGTCTTTTTCGCTTGCCCGCTTGCAAATGTCATGCGCAATGCCCGCCAGATAGCCCTTTTGCGCGTCAAGCCCAAAACGCTGACAGAGATCCCACGCCATAAGGGCGGTGTTGCGGGAGTGCAAAAAACGCGCGGGGCTTAAAACCGCGCGGGCGTAATTTTCCACCTTCGTGATGGTTTCCAACAAGACAGTTCCGCCGCGCTCGCCGTTGCGCTTACCGTTATGCTCATCACCGTTGCGCTCGCCGCATGCATCCTTTGATGCCGTGCGGGAAAAGCCATACAAAGAACGGTCTTCTATCAGATAGCGGGCACCGGAGGGAACAAGGTAGCGCCAGTTTTGAGATGCGCTGATTTTTTCCCGCACCATACGGGAAGAAACGTTTATAATCTCGTTGTCAAGCGCCGTGTTTTTATACGCAAAAGCGGCAAGGGCAGATTTCCCCGCCTGCGTATCTGCCAATCTGCCTGCGATGATAAAATCCACAAGTTCAGCAATTTCATCAGGCTTCTGCCACTGGTCAAAGGTTGCGGCAATGTCGTCCCCAAGGATCAGCCCCGGTTTCCCGCAAGGTTTGTAGCGCTCAATAATCTGGTGTATGGTGTCGATGGTGAACGAAAGCCCCTGACGGCGAATCTCGCAGTCGTCAAGGGTCAGGCGCGGGTCGCCGGGGATCGAAGCGGCAAGCATTTCCATGCGATCTTGCGGGGATGCGCCTTCAGCCCCTACCTTAAACGGTGACTGAAACGTTGGAACAAGGATGATGCGGTCGTAATTCAGCATTGCCAGCACCGCATCCGCCAAATAAAGATGTCCGATGTGGATGGGGTTAAAACTCCCACCAAGTATTGCAAGCTTCACCTTTGCACATCCTCCCCAACCATGGTTCCTAAAATACCTGCCAGTTCCGCAATGCCTGCGCCTGAAAAAACCGAAATGCCTACAACCTGCTCATCCGCGTATTTTGCTTTTAATTCCTCAAGCCGCTGTCTTGCGGGAACGCCTCCGCCCTCCGCCGCATCATCTTCCACATCCATTTTGGTGGCAACAATCACGCGGCGTTTTTCGGTAAGTTCTTGAGAAAACGCATTGAGTTCTTTAAGAAGAATATCAAACGCCTCTTTATAATTATCGTCTCCCACATCGATAAGAAAAGCAAGGACAGCGGTGCGGGAAATGTGTTTTAGAAAACGGATTCCAAGCCCCATCCCTTCAGATGCCCCTTCGATAAGACCGGGAATGTCGGCGATGATGATGTCACGGGAGTCCTCTGTCCCGCCGCCAAAACTCAAAACGCCTAAGTTGGGGATTTTCGTGGTGAAAGGATATGGGGCAATTTTCGGGCGGGCGTTGGTGAACTTATCCAAAAGGGAGGATTTTCCGGCGTTGGGAAAGCCGACAAGCCCCACATCCGCAAGCATTTGCAGTTCCACACGCAGGCTT
>JAIRQD010000076.1:0-3466 GCA_031256655.1 Treponema sp. | reverse complement strand
TTTGCATCAAGCCCACATCTTAAGTATTATGCAAGGAGTATTTTTTGTCAAAAAAAACAAACCGCTGATGCGGTGCAACTCAGGCTGACAGCGGATACGCGCTATCACAGACAACGCTTGAGTATTATCCGCTTGCATTTTAAGGCAACTTACTGTACAAAAGTGGTACGAAAACTAATATGAGGAGTAACGGCATGGAAGACAGCAATAAAGTACTGGCGGGTTACCTGAAAACTCTTTGCGCGGGTGTCGAAGATGAATACAACATTGAAGATGACGACAGCGTATACCAAGGGATCAAGAGTGGTTTAAGAAACGAAGACGGCACCGGAGTTCTTGCCGGTGTAACCCGCATCGGCAGCGTTCAGGGGTACTATATGCAGGATGGTGCCCGCGTTGCTGTTCCCGGTAAGTTGTATTACCGTGGTATTGACGTGGAAGACATTGTGGCTTTCCACCTTGAAGAAAAAACGTTTGGCTTTGAGGAAGTGGCGTATCTTTTGCTGCTTGGAAAACTCCCCAACAAAAAACAGTTTGACGATTTTAAGGCCGTTCTCTCGCACGCCCACACGCTTCCCAACAGGTTCATAGACGATATTATCGTTGGTGGACCCAGCGGCAACATGATGAACGTACTTTCACGCTGTGTGCTCGCGCTGTATTCCTACGATGAATCCCCTGAAGATAACAGCATCCAGAACATGATGCGCCAGTCCATAGAACTTATAGGGCGCTTCCCGACAATAATCGCGAATGCCTACGCGGTTATGCAGCATCGCTACAATGGCAAATCGCTTTATCTGCATAATCCGAAAGAAGAACTTTCGACTTCGGAAAACTTTCTGCGTATGCTGCGCCATGACAAAACCTTTACGAAAGAAGAAGCGTTGCTTTTTGACCTCATGCTGATTTTGCACGCCGAACACGGCGGCGGAAATAACTCCACATTTACCACCCGTGTGCTTTCATCGACAGGAACAGATACATACAGCGCGATTGCCGGGGGAATAAGCTCCCTTAAAGGACCGCTGCACGGCGGGGCAAACGCCAAAGTCGGGGAAATGCTTGAAAATGTGCGAAAAAGCGTTTCTGACATCCGCGATGAAGACAAAATAAGAGCGTACTTGATTAAGATCATTAACAAAGAGGTTGGCGACAAATCCGGAAAAATATACGGGCTTGGTCATGCTGTGTATACCGTTTCTGACCCGCGCTCGGTAATCACAAAAAACGCCATTCTTAGTATGGCAAAAGACAAAGACTGTCTTGACGAATATAAGTTTATTGAGGCAATCGAGCGCATCGGCGTTGAGTTACTTGGGCAGCATAAACACAGGGCAATCAAACTTTGCGCCAACGTTGACCTTTATTCAGGAATGGTTTACCAAATGCTCGGTATTTCAGAGGATCTGTTTACCCCGATTTTTGCCCTTTCGCGTATTTCAGGCTGGTGCGCCCACCGCATTGAAGAGGTGCTTACCTGCCACCGCATCATTCGTCCGGCATACCGCGTGTACGAAAAGGAGGTGCCGTACGTAGGTATGAGCGAGCGCTTTTAGCGCCCGCTTGACTATAGTCTTGATATCCTATACAACGTAACGGGCACAGGGCTTTGCCGCACGCGCGAACACACTTCGTGCGGCAGAAGCTTTTTTCTGCCTGAGGGATGAAAATGCAGAAGTACGAGCAAAAGTACGAATACGAAGGAAAGTCAAAAACGGTGCGCGGGGGAACCGATGAAGGCACTGTTGTCATCAGCTTTAAAGATACTGCCACGGCGTTTAATGGTGAGAAAAAAGAGGAGCTGTCAGGCAAAGGTATTTTGAATGCGGCAATCTCAAATCATATTTTTGAATATCTTGCCAAAAACGGTATAAAAACACACCTGATTTCGGTGATTGACCAAACTTCAATCCTTGCCAAAAAAGCGGAAATTATTCCGGTTGAAGTTATTATAAGAAATATAGGCGCCGGAGGTTTTTCAAAAAAATACGGCGTTGAAGAAGGTTCCGCTTTAAAAAACATTGTTGTTGAGTTCTGCCTTAAAAGCGATTCGCTTGGCGACCCGATGATGAACGAAAGCCAGATTACCGCTTTGGGAATTGCCCTGTCGGATGAGCTTTCGCTGATGGTAAAAACGGCATTAAAAATAAACGATTTGTTGCGTTCGCTCTTTGAAAAAGCGTCGATTAAGCTTGTTGACTTTAAGCTTGAGTTTGGCAGATGCGATGGGGAAATTATTTTGTGTGACGAAATATCCCCTGATTCTTGCAGGCTTTGGGATTCTCATACAGACAAAAAACTTGACAAAGACGTTTTCCGCCGCGGCTTGGGCGATGTGCTTTCAGGCTATTCAGAAGTGCTTGAGAGGCTTAAACGTGCGTAAAGTCAGGGCAACTGACCGATACGAAAACCCGCTGTGTTCCCGGTACGCAAGTGAAGAAATGCAGAGCATTTTTTCCGATGATTTTAAGTTTTCAACATGGCGCGCGTTGTGGGTTTCGCTTGCAGAAAGCCAAAGGGAATTGGGGCTTGATATAACGACCGAGCAAATTGATGAAATGAAGGCGAATGTCTTTAATATCAATTATGAAGAGGCGGCCTTATACGAAGCGGAAATCCGCCATGATGTAATGGCGCACATCAAAGCTTTCGGTGATCAGTGTCCGAAGGCAAAACCAATTATTCACCTGGGCGCTACTTCCTGTTTTGTGGGGGACAATACCGACATAATTGTACAGCGCAAGGCAATGCTGCGAATTAAACATTTGCTTGTAAGTGCGCTGGAAAAACTTTATCACTTTGCCCAAGAATACAAATCCTTGCCGTGCCTTGCGTACACGCATTTTCAGGCCGCGCAGCCTGTAACGCTTGGCAAGCGCGCCACGCTTTGGATGCAGGATTTGCTTTTCGATTTAAGCCAGCTTGATTTTAATCTTGCCAATTTGAAGCTGCTCGGCTGCAAGGGTACAACCGGAACAGGCGCGAGTTTTCTCTCTCTTTTTGACGGCGACAGTGAAAAGGTGCTTTTGCTTGAAAAAAAAATCGAAGAAAAAATGGGCTTTACCAAAAGTTTTTCGGTAAGCGGACAAACCTATTCGCGCAAAGTCGATTATTTTACGCTTTCAGTTCTTTCAGGCATTGCGCAAAGCGCGCACAAGTTTTCAAACGACATACGCCTTTTGTCGCATTTGAAGGCTGTCGAAGAGCCGTTTGAAAAAGCGCAAATCGGCTCAAGCGCGATGGCGTACAAGCGCAATCCCATGCGCAGTGAACGCATCGCTTCACTTGCGCGTTTTGTAACGGTGGACTCTCTTAATTCCTCACTTACCGCAAGCGCTCAGTGGCTTGAGCGCACACTAGATGATTCGGCAAACCGCCGCATTGTTATTCCGCAGGCTTTTTTGGCAACGGACGCGATACTTATGCTTTTAATAAACATTGCAGGTGGTTTAACTGTATATCC
>JAIRQD010000026.1:0-13948 GCA_031256655.1 Treponema sp. | reverse complement strand
ACCGATATCGAGCGCATCGACCAGCGTCGGGCGGAAGCTTTTCAGCTTGAAAACGACTTTGTAAAAATTAAGCGGTTGCAGGATGATGTGAACGCGAAAATGACGCGCTTTCTTTCAGAGCGGCGAAAAATCGAAACGATGGAAAGTGATTTCAATCGTTTGCTTAAAATATCACACTCTGTCGAAGAAAAACTCGCGCAAGTTTCAGGCGAAGATGACACACTTCAAGGAATACAGCTTCAAATCCGCAAGCTGGAAGAAGCGTTAAACACAACAGAGGAAAAGTTTCTTCGCATCGAGCGTAAAAACCAGATACTTGAAAACACCAACGAAGGCGTAGACCGGAATTTCAGAGTGCTTCAGGAGTCAGAAAAAATCTCGCTTAAAATCGGCGGCGAACTTGAACGCTACGCCGAAAATCTGTCGTCGATACAAACTTCAATAGAACGGCTTTCAGGAGAAAGTGAGAAAGCTCATCGCGCGGTGGACAAGATTGAAGTTCTTGACAAAATACTTGAGGAAATTGAAGAGCGGATTGACGCTATGCAGCGGGCGCGGCAATGGGTGGCAGGAGCGGAAACCCGCCTTGAGGAACTTAACCGCCAAGCGCAAACTCAAGCGCGCGCGATTGATTCACTTGTAAAGGGCGGCAAAAAAACAGGCGCGGCTGTGAACTTGGGCGAAGGAGCGCCGCCGCCGCAGAAAAAAGAAAATGTTATCACGCTTGCAAAGCAGGGCTGGAAAACAGACGAAATTGCAAAGGCGCTGAAAATTTCGCGCGGGGAAGTTGAGCTCATCCTTGATATGCAGCCGCTGGATTAAAAAATAAAGCTCGTTTAGCGGTACTCATTCCACCCTTTAATCTCAACACCTTTTTTGCGCTCCCACGCGATTGCGTCAATAAATTCCTTCGCTACTTTGATATTGGTAAAAAGCGGAATGTCAAAATCAACAGCCAGCCGCCTGATTATATAATTGTTGCGCAGTTCGGTCTGCAAATTGTTTTTTGGGATGTTGATGATCATGACAGCTTCCTGCTTTTTGATAAACGTGGCGATGTTCGGCTCACGCGACTCAAGCGGCCAATTAAGCGCTTTCGCTGACACGCCGTTTGCCATAAGAAACTTCGCCGTTCCGCGCGAAGCGTAAAGCTCACAATCCATATTTATAAGCAGGCGCGCGGAATCCAAAAAGTTAAGCTTATCTTCGATGGGGCCGGTGGAAAGCAGTATCTTTGGCGCGATGGTTTTTCCGCTTGCCGCATCGTGACGCGGGCGGGGAATGCGGTAGCCAACCGAAAGCAGGGCTTTCAAAAACGCATCCGCCAAATCCGTGCCTATGCAGGCGACTTCGCCGGTGGAAGCCATTTCCACTCCCAATACTGGGTCAGCGCCGTGAAGACGGGAAAAGCTGAACTGCGCAGCCTTGACACCAACCCAGCCCAAGTCAAGGGCGGAAACTTGAGACTTCTCCACTTTTTCTTCCAGCATCGCCTTAACCGCCAGTTCAATCATGTTGATGCGGCTTACTTTTGAACAAAACGGGAAGCTACGGCTTGAACGAAGATTGCATTCAATTACCCGCACACGGTTTCGCTCCGCCAAAAACTGGATGTTAAAGGGACCTGTGATGTCAAGCGCCTTCGCAATCTGCTCGGCAATCCTCCGTATTTTACGCACGGTCTCGATGTAAAGCCGCTGCGCTGGCAGCACCACTGTCGCGTCTCCTGAATGAGTTCCCGCATTTTCTATGTGTTCGGTTATTGCGTGGAAAAGTATTTCCCCGCGCTTGGCAACCGCGTCAATTTCAATTTCCTTTGAGTTCTCAACAAACTTCGAGATCACCACAGGCGGAACAGCATCTCCGTCAGCGCGCGCAACATCAGATGCGACAGAAAGAAACTGGGTCAGGCTAACGTTGTCCCACGCCACATTCATCGCCGCCCCTGAAAGCACGTAACTCGGACGTATAAGCACCGGAAAGCCGACATCTTTAGCGAAGGCTTTTGCGGCGCTCAAATCGGTCAGTTCCTTCCATTCAGGTTGCTCAATGCCCAGTTTGTCCAAGAGGGCGGAAAACTTGTGGCGGTCTTCAGCCATGTCAATGGAGCGCGGGCTTGTGCCGTAAATGACAACGCCTGAAGAATAAAGCTTTGTGGCAAGGTCGTTGGGAATTTGTCCGCCAACTGAAAGAATTACCCCGTCGCTCCGTTCCCGCTCATAAATATCCAAAACCCGCTCAAGGGAAAGTTCCTCAAAGTAAAGCCTGTCACACAAGCCAAAATCTGTGGAAACTGTTTCGGGATTGCAGTTGACCATGATGGAATGGCGGCCAAGACCGCGCACAGCCTTCACCGCGTTTACGCATCCCCAATCAAACTCAACGCTTGACCCAATGCGGTAAGCTCCGCCGCCTAGCACCATCACACCGCGGGTTGAAGGCGGCACATCATCAGAGGCCTGGGAAGGCGACTGCGCCATTCCGTAAGTCATGTAAAGATAATTGCTTTTGGCTTGATAAACGCCTGACATCGTATCTATTTGTTTGATAACAGGACGTATGCGGTGTTCCTCACGTAAAGCCCGCACCTGGGCTTCATCAACACCGATAAAACTTCCAATTCGGGCATCGGAAAAACCAAGCCGTTTTGCTTTTGCAAGCAATGCCCGGTCAAGCGTTGCGGATGAACCGCGCAATTCCTGTTCGGCTTCAAGCACGTTCGCTATTTTCTGCAAAAACCAGCGGTCAATTTTTGTGTACTTATAAATTTTTTCAAGCGACCAGCCTTCCTGAAGCGCCCTGTAAATAATAAAAACGCGGCGGTCAGTCGGATGCAAAAGTGCTTCACGCAGGTTTTTCCGCCCGCTTCCGCTCTGGCCGTCAATGCCCGGCGCACAAAGACCCGGCGCGCCAATGCCCGTCATGCGGATGGCTTTCTGTAGCGCTTCCTCAAAGCCCCTGCCAATCGCCATGACTTCCCCGACTGATTTCATTTCCGTGCCGATGCGCTCATCAACGTTTTTGAACCTGGACAAATCCCACCTCGGCATTTTTACCGCCACATAATCAAAGGAAGGCTCAAAGCAGGATTTGGTAACTTTGGTGATCCGGTTTTCGATTTCTGTAAGCGCACACCCAAGGGCGGTTTTTGCCGCGACAAAGGCAAGCGGATAACCTGAAGCTTTTGAGGCAAGAGCTGAGGAGCGGGAAAGGCGGGCGTTAACTTCGATTATGCGGTAATCAAGCGAATTGGGATCGAGGGCGAACTGGATGTTGCATTCGCCGACTATGTTAAAAAGATGAGCGGCATTAATGGCGATTTGCCTGAGCATGGTGATTTCCCCGTCTGTCAACGTCTGACACGGGACAACAACGATGCTTTCCCCCGTGTGGATTCCCACCGGGTCAACATTTTCCATGTTGCAAACGGCAACGCAGTTTCCTCTCGCGTCCCTGATAAGCTCAAACTCAATTTCTTTCCAGCCGCCGAGCCATTCCTCCACCAACATTTGCGGCGCTGAAAAGCGCTCGCAATTTCGCTTAAGTTCCGCCTCGTTTCGGCAAAACCTGTTTACCCCTCCGCCGTGCGGACTTCTCTGGCGCAGCATCACAGGATAACCGATTTTTTTTGCCGCTGCCGCCGCCCCACTCACTACGCTTGCACTCCCTGATTCTTTGCCGCTGCCGCCCACGGCGATGAATCTGGGAGTTTTTACGCCAATTTCCTCAAGCCGCCTGGAAAAAAGCAGGCGATCTTCTGTCTCTTTGATGGACTGCACTTGCGTCCCAAGCACTCTCACCCCATGAAGGGCAAGCGTTCCATCCTGGGCAAGTTCCATGCCGCAGTGAAGCGCCGTTTGCCCGCCGAAAGAAAGAAGGATGCTGTCAGGTTTTTCTTTTTCAATTACCGCCCGGACGTATTCAGGTGTTACAGGCAGAAAGTACGTTTCATCAGCCATTCCTTCACTTGTCTGCACAGTGGCGATGTTAGGGTTAACGAGAACAGTTTTTACCCCCTCCTCCCGCAAAGCAATCAGTGCCTGGGAACCTGAATAGTCAAACTCACCAGCCTGCCCTATTTTAAGCCCGCCGGAACCCAAAACGAGCACTTTTTTTATTGAACCGAAATCTTTCGCATTGCCGTTTTCCGGCGCATGGACAATGCCGCTCATCGTTTTGAATCCTCCGCCTGTTTCAAAAACGCATCAAGCACTTTTAAGGCATCAAACGGCCCGGGTTGTCCTTCCGGATAAAACTGTACGGCGGAGAAAGGACGGCGGACGGAGCGAATGCCTTCAATGGAACCATCGTTGGCGTTTATAAACCACGGTTCCCAGCCGGAAGGCAGGCTTTCGGCACGAACTGAATAGCTGTGGTTTTGGCTTGTGATATAGCAGGTTTGGCTTTTCACTTCTATGCAAGGCAGATTATGCCCGTAATGACCGCAACTAAGGCGGTAAGTATCGCCGCCTGCGGCAAGCGCCATAATCTGGCTTCCAAGCCCAATGCCGAAAACCGGCTTTTTGCGGTCAAAGGCCTGACGCACCGTGGCGATAATTTTCCCGCAAGCCTTCGGATCGCCCGGCCCGCTTGAAATTAAAAGCCCGTCATATTCCTGCCCTTTCAGATCATGATTCCACGGCAGGCAGGTTACTTCGGCATTGCGCGATAATAAATAGCGGAGTAAACCTGCTTTAAGTCCGCAGTCGATAAGCGCAATTTTCACAGGTGCGCCGGATTTTGAAAACTCACCTTCCTTGAAAGGAGTGTAAACCTTTACTTCACTACAGGAAACTTCGGCTACAGGATGCTGGATAACACCGGAATCAAAAGTAACATCCCTTGAGCCTTCTACCAGGATTTTTCCCCGCATAATACCGTGAGTTGAAAGGCGTATAGCCAAAGCGCGGGTGTCAATGCCGTAAACACCAGGGATATTGTTCTTCTCAAGCCACGACGAAAGAGTCGCCCCGCTTGAGTAATGGCTTGGCTGCTCGCAGGCTTCGGCAACCACAAAGCCTGAAACCTGCACAGCGCCCGATTCCAAATGCAGCGGTATTCCCTGCCGGTTAAGCTCAGGCTCGCGGTTTTTGCGCTTAACAGGAATCCCGGTATTGCCCATAAGCGGGCAGGTTGCCACAAGTATTTGCCCCCGGTAACTTGGGTCTGAAAGCATCTGCGCATAACCTGACATGGCGGTTGAGAAAACTACCTCGCCCGCCTGCGATCGCGCTTTGCCGAAATGGAAGCCTGAGTACTCTGAACCGTCTTCCAGCACAAGGCGTGCATGGCGTATGGCTGGTTTGTTTTTCACAGCTCACTCCACCTTTCAAAAACATTTCAATTTGGCGTATCTGAAGATGAGGTTAAATGAACGGCACCGAAATTAAAAATTAAAAAACACAACATTCTCGTGATCCGGAAAGACTAAGCGTAATTTCAATGCAAAGACCAAACTACGCCTAACCCTTTCAGAACCAAATTGCTCCCCCGTGGTGATTTGAACACCAGACCCAGTGGTTAACAGCCACTTGCTCTGCCAGCTGAGCTACAGGGGAATGTACGGCTACTCTAACAAAAAGAAAAAAAACTGTCAAGGGCTCTGTTAAAAATTGCCCCGGACACTAACGGGCTACAATTTCTCTGTGCATCTCCCGGTTTAGCATTGAAAGCACAAGCTCAGACCCCACAGGCAAGTGAAAAGGAACAGTAAGCGGGCCGCCTGCATATTGCACAGTTAAAAGCCTTACTCGGTCACCGCCGGGGGTAATCGCCTCAAGGCGTGTTAAAAGCGGGTGCGGGTTCGGTGCCATGTCAAACCTGAAAAGACCAAAAACTTCATGAGCGGGAACTGCAGCAGGAGCTGCCACAGTAAACGACACCCGCGTGTTTAAATCGGTAAAAGTGTCGCCCGCCGGGTTCTGCACCACAACAGTTCCGGGCGTTTCCCAAACCTGGGCTTGCCTTAAAGAAAACTCAAAGTCAATGCCTGATCTTCCTATTTGCTCCAATGCGTCCGCGATGGTTAAACCCATGAAGTTGGGCAGAAGCACAGTGGAATGTTCAAGACCGCGGCTTACCACTAACTCAAGTACTGTGGGACCTGATATTGGTGTGCCGGGTTCAGGGCGCTGTTGAAGAATAGTTCCCGCAGGTTCAGGCGAAAACTCATGCATCACAGGATCCCTGATGCTTAAGAGCGCCTGAGCCGGCATCATGCCGTTGGCGAAAACCTGCGTTGCAGAAAACCCCATGTGCAAATCCATGCGGACATCGTCTAAGTTTCTGCCCACAAAGTTCTCCACTGTGTTAAGCATAGCGCCCTGACTTATCACAAGCTGTATCCTGCTGCCGGCGCGAGTGATGTGACCGGGAGGCGGGTCTTGCTCAAGGATCAGCCCTCTGTCGGCGGAGGTTTGGGTGTGGCGGAGCTGAATGCGGGGATAAAGTTCTTTTACCTGAAGCTCCAAAAGGGCGGCGGTTAACTCCCTGCCCTGTACATTGGGAACCATTATCTGCTCCGCCCCGCGCACGTTCATAAAAAACACCGCGGAGGCGACAAGACCAAGAAGCACAACCATGCCGGCAGACATTAGAACGAACACCTTTAAGTTGCTCGATAATCTTTCCTCAAGTTCCCCTATGTCAAAATTAAAAAATCCCATAAAATTTCCTTTCCTCTGATGAAAATACTAGCGGAAAAAACGTAAGGTGGCAAGGTGCGTCACCAAAGTTCATCCGTTTTTTGGAAAAAGAGGTCACCGCTGTTAAATTCCAAAACCAAAATATCCCGGTGATTATCACTAAACCTGTATCTGACATATTCGTTTCTTCCAATATTGTCGATGACAAACATGCCGCTTTCAGAGAATCCGCGCAAGTCGGCATTCGGCGCAATTCCCTGAAAAGGAACGGCTTGGTCGACAGGGGGGAAAACCCTGGGCTGGAAACCTGCAAGGCGGATGGTATCAAACCCTATCCGCATGGTGCCTTCTCCGGCAAGCCCGTGTGATGTATGGTTAGTTGTAACCCATGTTCCCCAAAGGTAGTGAGCAAAGCCCCCGTCCAACGGATGCAGGGAACAGGAAGAAAGGAGAAAAAGAAGATTAGCCAAAGCGAGCAAAAAAAACCGTTTCATACTTCTGTTCAATTTCCTCAAGACAACGATGCATTTAAAACCCATTTTCCGTGAAAAGGATACATGACTTATTGGACATATCCCATTACTCCAATTGCGCTCCTATAAAATCGCGCGCGCCGTTTAAGAACGATTTCCAGTCAAGGGCTTTTTTTGCCTGCCATTGGAGCTTTGAAACAGCAAGCACTCCGCCGCCTGTCTGAATGAGGATTCCGTTTTTTTTGTCCGTTCCCAAAACCGTGCCGGGCGTCACCTCCCCTGCCCCGTTTGGCGACTGGGAAACTTTAGCTTCAAGCAAAAAAAGCGGCTGCTGCTTTAGGCTTGTGAAAGAAAGCGGCCACGGTGTATACGCGCGTATTTGCGCGTCCAGTTCCGCCGCGGTTTTATTCCAGTCGATAATGCCATCCTCTTTTTTTAACTGCCCGCAATAAGTGGCGTTTCCTTCCTGGGGTTTTGCGGCGGCAATAACGCTGTCAAAATCTTTGAGCAGTTCTTTTAGCATAAAAGCCGCTATAACGCCTGATTTTTCCACTAGCGTTTGCGTCGTTTCAGTTCCGTCAAGCAGAAATTTCTCTTGCCTTAGTATGTCCCCGCAATCCATTTCCAAATCGATTTTTTGTATACAAATGCCGGTTTCTTTTTCGCAGGCTTTTATCGCGGCGGGAATTGGCGTTGCACCCCGGAACTTGGGTAACAAACTTGGGTGAATGTTAATGCCGCCGCGGGGGAAAAGCGACAAAAAGCGGGGGCCGAAAATGTGCCCGTAGGCAAAAGAAATGAGCAGATCAGGGGCAAGTGAAGACACTTCTTCACGCGCTTGAGAGGTGAGCTTTTCAGGCTTTAATTGGCGGATCGGAGGTAAACCCTTTTCCGCCCGCGCCGCATCAAGCTCCTTGGCGGCGGCAGAAACGTCTGTCACTTCATCGTGTTTGTGATTGCGCCTGCGATCAGGATTGGTAAGAATGCCTGCAAGAACAATTCCGCTTCCGGAAAGCTCCATCTCCGATAGCGCGTTCAAGGAAGGAACGGCGATTTCCGGGCAGGCCGCAAAGATAATTCGCACAAAAAATGCCTTTTAAACGGCTAAAGCGTTTTCGCGACCGAGTGAGTCTTTTTCGTACTTGGCAAGAACTTTCTCCCGTTTTTTTTCCGGTATCCGGTCAATAAACAACACTCCCTCAAGATGATCATACTCGTGAAGAATGACCCGCGCAAAAAGATCGGTTGCCAAAATGGTGAACGGCCGCCCCTTTTCGTTCCATGCCTGGACTTTTACCTCAACAGGTCTAATTACTTTATGGTAAACGCCCGGAATGGAAAGGCAGCCTTCCTCATATTTATCTGTTTCAAGCGATGTTTCAATAATTGACGGGTTTATAAAAACCTTAGGCTCCTCATCTTCAAGGTGAACCACAAAAATCCGTTCCATAAGCCCAATTTGCGGACCGGCAAGACCAATGCCGCGTTCTTCGTGGAGCCTTTCAATCATATCATTGGCAATTTTTATATATTCAGGACCGATTACTTTTACCGCCTGGGCTTTTTGCCTAAGCAGATCGTTTCCGAGCGTTAACAGTTGCATGATAACAGTATACAAAAAATTTCTTCTGTGGGCAATGTCTTTGTACAAATTGCTTGTATTTTTTGCAAAGCGCGGTGATAATGCTTTTATGTTCAACGACTGTATTATAATGGCCGGAGGATTCGGAACCCGCCTGTGGCCTGCAAGCACCTCGGTTCACCCAAAGCAATTTTTGCCTCTTCCGGCGCAAGAGACAAGCGCTGCCTGTTCTGACGGCTCACCGGAAAAGGGGATGAGCTTTTTTGACGCTTCCTTAAACCGCGCTCTTTTGCTTACCAAAAACTCACCCGATGCCAACATCGTTGTTGTTTCAGGTACCAAACATACTGATGCCATAACAAAAGCGTGCGCGCGTTTAAGCGAGGAAGAACGCGCCAAAGTTGTATTGATTGCGGAACCTCTGGCGAAAAACACCGCTCCAGCCATTGCGTGCGCTTTGTTTTATATCGACTTAATAACCAAAAACAGCGAGCGAACCATACTTGTGCTTACAAGCGACCACATCATAAAACCGCAGGAAGTTTTTGAAGATTCATCTATTGCAGCGGCGGAGTTTGCCAAGGCGGGCAATCTCGTTGTTTTCGGCATTCCGCCTGAGCGCCCTGAAACCGGCTACGGTTACATCGAAGCAATCGGCTCACCAAAAGCGTTGTCTGAAGCACCAGCTAAAGCACCTGAAGTTTTCAGTGTCACCGCTTTCCGCGAAAAGCCTGACGCAAAAACAGCCGCCCAATTTGTCCAGGCAGGGAACTTTTACTGGAACTCTGGAATGTTCGCTTTTGCAAAAACCTTCATGCTTAACGAGTTTGAAAAAAATGCGCATGAAGTGACTTCGCCGTTTGGTGTTTTGCGACCGCCTGAAAAGCATTCCTATTCGCTTAAAGAAGGTTTAAAAGTGCTTGAAAACTGGGAAAACCTTGGAAAAGCGTACAGCGAAACCAAGGCAATATCTTTTGACTACGCAATTGCCGAAAAATGCCTGAAAACGGTTATGGTCAAGGCGGATTTTTCATGGATAGACGTTGGAAGCTGGGATGAATACTCAAAGCTTTCAAAACTTAACTCTGGCGAAATATATGGGGATGAAGCCTCCAAAGAAAGCTGTTTCATAAACTCTGATATTCCCGTAGCCCTTTGCGGCGTAAAAGACCTCATAATCGTAGTCAGGTCAGGCAAAGACGGAAGCCCTCCGGCGGTGCTGATTTCGAAAAAAGGCGAAACGCAAGCGGTGAGGGAAATTGTTCAGGAGATCAAGGCGAACGGGCGAACGGAGCTTTTGTAAATTTTGCGGGAAGCCTTACCGGTTTCGCCTTTCGTCCACGGTTTTGCAATCCACGCACATTATCGCAAAAGGGAGCGCTTCAAGACGCGCCTGCGGGATTTTTTTGCTGCATCTTGTGCATTGTCCGTACTTCCCCTGCTGGATTTTTGCCAAAGCCGCATCTATCATGCGCAGCCGCTTTAGCTCCTGCGAACCTAAAGCTTCTATCATTTTGCGATCCATGTCGTCAGAGGCAACATCGGCAACGTCCTTGGAATCAACAGCTTCCATGATTCCTTTGAACTCTTCGTTGCTAACCGACAAGTTTATAAAAATTTCTCTTCTGTGTTCTGTTAACTTTTTTTCCATCTTGGCCACAAAATCTTGTTCCGCAACCGCTTGAGTTTTTGCCATACCTTCCTTGCCCTTCATTTTGGATAATATTCTGCGTACTCTGCCGTAAAAAAGCCGTTTTGTCAATAGCCTTTTTGAGATATTTTCGTTTTTATACGCTCCTCTTTCAATCCCGTAGATGGTCAGCGAAGCGCCCTAAGCATTGCCCGTAGCTGCCAATCAATGTGAAGGGGAGGTATTCCGCCCTGGGTTTGAGCCAGTGCGTTTGGACCGGGCGAAAGAAAAACATCATCCCCAACGGTGATGCGGTCAAAAAAACCGTTTCTGACAAGCCTTCCAACGGCGATTTCGTCATCCACCGTTTCGATGATGAGCCTTCCCACAACATCATCGGCGGTATACACAAGCCCTATACCCTGATTCAAAAGGTCAGTCCGCCCCCGCTGCACGATGTCAAACTCATCGCCCACCTGCACGCCGTCCGCACGGCCTTTGTTGATAAGCCCCTGATTGTGTCTGCGGCTGACAAGTTCCGCGCGGAAAGGCATTGCCGAAGACACCTGGTTTACGATGCCGCGGCTTGCGTCACGCAGACGGCTGGGGCCGGTGCGGAACATGTTAAACGATGCAGCCTGAGCGCCGGTACGGCTTACAAAAAGCTCACCTGTAATCGTGATGTCGCGCTCGTTTTCAGAAACCGAAACCAAAAGGAAATAGTCGGCTCCGGCTTCGCGCGCTGTGCGGAACGCATCGGCAAAAGAAGGCTGGCGGATTTCAAGGTTCATCGGGCGTATGTTGCGTTCGTGCACAAATATGTCGTTGATAAACGAGGCGGCAGCGGCACCGGCGTCAACATGGTAAAAGGACATTTGCGATGTAAGTGAAAATACGGCGAGATTCCAGTGCGGCTGGGAAACGAGAATGGGGTCTACGTCCCAGCGCCGGTGCGCCGCTGTCATTAAAAGCACGTTAAAGGACGCAACCGCGTCATTGATAGCGGTGTCCGCCAGCCCCAAATCCTGCATGAAGCGCAGTTCCTCCAAAAAGCGCGCTGGAAAGCCCTGTAAGCGCAGAAGTTCCGCATACCTGCGGCGCTCATTTGCAAAGGGGTTAAGCCGCAAACCGCGGCGGTACTGAAACAGCGCCTGCTGCATGAGATTTTGGGCGCGGAAGTCGCGCGCGCGGGCAAAATGCCACGCCGCCCATTGCGCACGTAGCGGGTCTTCAAGCGGGGTTCCGGTTATCAAAAGATCTTCCAGCGCCGCCCGTATAAACTCATTTTGCGGATCCATGTTCGAGGCGGTTGCAAGCAGGCTTTTTGCTTCGTTGAATCTGCCCATCCTGACAAACGCCATTCCCTTTAAATACCAGGCGCGGGAATCTCCCTGATGGGCGGCTATTAATTGGTCAGCAAGCGCTGCCGCCTCTTCGTATCTGCCTGACCTAAACATCAACGTTGACAAAAGAGAACGCGCAGGATGAAAGCCGGGATTAAAATGCAGGGCGTTTTCGGCGTACCAGATGCCTTGATTTATGCGCCCGGAATGGGAAGCCAGATATGCGGCGTAAAAGTAAACCCTAAAATCCCCCGGATGCTGTCTTAGGGCGCTGTCTATGTAAAGGCGGGCGGCGTTGTGATCACCAAGAGAGCCAAGCACGAGCGCTAAAGACACCAAAAGCCTTCGGTCGTCCGGGAAACGGAGCGCGCCCTCGCGGTAACGCCTTACGGCATCCCCTGCCCTGCCGCGCGCAATGTCAAGCTCGGCGGCGACAAAAAGCGCCTCGCGGTTGTGCGGCTGTTGCTGTAAAACCTCGTTGATTATGACTTGAGCCTCGTTAAGCTGCCCCAGCGCGATGAGCGTGGCGGCTTCGAGGTTTGCAAGAGCGAGGTTTGCCCTCGCCAAAACGCGGGCGCGGCGCACCCACGTAAGCGCCTGCTCAAACTCCGCCAGTTCGTAGTAGCTTTCGGCTAAGGCTGCGGCAGCTCCCGCGTGTGCAGGGTTAAGCCGCAGGGCTTCCAGAAACGATTCAACGGCGGAAAACCAGTTTTCTCCCGCCATGGAAGCTCTGCCTTGCTGGTAATGGAAGTTAGCGTTAAGCGGCGCTTGCGCTTCAAGCGGCATTTGCGCAAAGCCAAGCATTGCGGTAAAAAGCACAAGTGCAAAAATGTTTTTTTTCATGTCCCTCCCCTCAAAAGAACATTGATTTATTTATTTATCGGTTTTTTTTAGCAAAAATGAAACGCATTGTGCCAGATGTCCGAAAAGTAACAAAATTGTAACTTTTCAATACTTTTCAGACATCTCCCTATTCTTCTTTTTTGCTCAATATAATTTTTACCGAGTTGATTTTATGCCCTTCCACATCCTGAATGATAAAATCGTGGCTGTTCCATGCCGCTTTTTCGTGTTTCACAGGAATTTTCCCGAAAAGGTCAAACACAAAACCGCCCAATGTATCAAAATCCTTAAAAGGCAGTTCCACATCAATGCGCGTAGAAAGGTCTTCAAGATTTACCCTAGTGTCGCACAACCAAACACCATCACCAAGTTCGACAATGTCCTCTTTTTCGTTGTCAAACTCATCTTGTATATCCCCGATGATTTCTTCAAGGATATCTTCCATCGTGACAATGCCTGAAACCCCGCCGTATTCGTCCACAAGCACGGCTATCTGCACTTTGCGCCGCCGCATTTCGCGCAGAAGTTCATCAATGCGTTTGGTTTCGGGGACAAAAAACGGCTTTCGCGCGATTTTACGCACATCTATTGTGTTGTCTTGAACAAGGCTTTTCAGTACGTCCTTGATGTAAAGTATTCCTATTACGTTATCGATGGTTTCCTCGTAAACTGGGAAGCGGGAATAATCGCTGTCGATGATGGTCGAAAGCAGATCTTCCTGGCTGTCGTCCGCGGCAACGAAAACCGTGTCGATGCGGGGAATCATCACCTCCCGCACCGCTGTCAGCCGCAGCTCCACCACGCTTTGTATAATTTCTTTGTGATCTGTCTCCAAAGACTTTATTGCCTTTGTGTCAAGTTCTCCGTCTTTTTTGAACAGCGATTTAATAAATCCGCCTGCGCTCACTTAATATTCTCCTGTATATGTATGCCCGGCTTGTCTGCAAGGCGCTTAAGCATTGCCTCTTGCCGTATCAGCATAGGTTCATCCATTTCGTTTGTGGCATGATCGTCCCCCGACAAGTGAAGTATAGCATGAAGGAGCAATCGGCGCACCTCCTCATCGCGGCAAACACCGAAAAACTCTTCATTTTCCGCAAGCGCGTCCAGGGACAAAACAATGTCGCCTGCAAGATAGCGGCCGCCTTTTATCCGCTCGCCAAGAGGAAAGGCAAGTACATCTGTCGGTTCGTCCTTGCCGCGATAGTCGGCGTTCAGCGTTTTGATAAAAGCGTTATTACAAAAAAGAACTGAAACTTCCCAGTTTTCATGTCCAAGCGCTTCAAGCGCTTTTTTGACAAACTCAACGGCGGTTTTTGACCACTTCGGTGCGGGAACGCCTTCAACCCGCATCAGTACGCGGTTCATGGTTTTGATGCCGGCAAAACCGGCGGCAAGGTCGAGGGCGTTGACGCGGCGGCAATTGCGGAAGC
>JAIRQD010000003.1:0-8026 GCA_031256655.1 Treponema sp. | reverse complement strand
AATATTTCAATAATTTCTTTAGTTTCAATTATATCCTGTAAATAACTTTTATGATAATTTATTTCCCAATCAATTAAATCATTAATACTGTCAAAATAATTGCCATCCACGTACATGGATGTAAAGGAATTTTTTGCGATATTTTTTTTATTTAGATTTGCCAGTATAGAAAAATAATTTGGAAGACATTCCCTGTTTTTATCTATTGGCTGTAAACCGTTTAGCCATTCAGATACCATTAAAATATAACCATCTTTTTCAATTACATCCTTAAATTTATGTATAAAGTTTTCATTGTCTTTTAATATTGAAATATTATTTATAGAATCCAATACGCTTCTGTTATTATTTTTACGAATTTTTAACACAAAAAATCCAAGATTATCACTGCCTATTTTGTAAAGATCATTATAAGTATGACTTTTTAATTCCACAGAATTGATAAAGCCAATAAAAGGCTTATATTTTGTATTTTTTAGTAATAATTCTAATTCACTTTTATTCATAAAATTTATTTTATTGTTTAATTCTTACCATGTCAAGCGTATTGCACATAACGTTTGTCATGTGAAGTAAAACCTCTTTCCACTACTTTTATATTTCATCTCTTAATATTTCCATTACGTAAAAAGGTTCATTTTCTTCTGGTATTTGAGTTGTTCTTATGTATTTAAATCCTGCTTTTTCATAAGACTTAATAGCGATACTGTTTTTGAGCTCGGGGCAAATAATGCATTTATCTATACCAATATCTTTAAATATAATTTCCTTTAAGAATTTTTTTATGATTATGGAACCTAAACCTTTATGAATATAATCTACTTCGCCTATAAACATCAAACCTATATCTGCTGCATTACCATCTATCTGGAGCAAGTTAAAATATTCGGAATCATCTTTTGATGAAGATTTTTGAATATATCCTATTTTATTTTTACCACACAAAACAGTAAAGCTATCATTTTTTGATTCCTTAATATATGTGAACATTTTGATTATTTCATCATATGTCCAATTTATACTTTTGAAACACCATTTTTTAACAAAATCAGCATTTACCCATTTCTGTAATAATTTATAATCGCTTTCGATCAATTCACGAAATGTAATATTTTCCATTGTTTCTCCAACCCCATTCCTTAATTTTACCTTCAGAAAATGTTTATTCAAATCTTACGCCGGCTTGCTCTTCATCTGTGCCGCAAGAAGTTTCCACGCAGCTTGGTCTTCGCCCGCGATGACCCGCGATCCATCACGCACAAGCGGCGTGCGCAGGAGCAGCGGATTGGCAAGAATTTCTTCGTCCTCATCAAAATCCATATACTGTAGTCCGCGCTTTTTGTATATTGAACTTTCGCTGTCCAAAAGGCTTGCGGTTTTTGATAACCCGCGGCGGATATTTTCCAGCTCGCCCTTGGATAGCCTATGCTCGCCAAGATCGACAAAATGGTAACGTATGCCCCTGTCGCTAAAAAAGCGCTCGGCTTTTTTGGTGAGTTTGCATTTAGCAGTGCCGTAGATTTGCATTTTATTCTCTGGTAAGCACTGTAACAAAATATCCGTATAACATAAGAACAACTCTGTCCTCAGTCACGGAGTATGTTCCTTCGATTGTCTCAAATATTGCATCAAGCTCCGAATCAAATTCAGACCTAAGCTCTGCAAGTTCATCAGGAGAAAACGGTCCCTCATAATCCACAATGGTATCGATAACCAAAGATTCCAATTCAGCCCTTGAATACAATTCTGAACTTAAACTATAGTAAAGCCAAAATCGCAAATGCGATTCAAAATCGATGCCGCGAACGTGGGTTATTTTAAGGGCAATATTATCGCCTGAAGTTGTGTACGTTGCCCGTAAGCCAACGCCGTGCTCGTCAGAAATCTCCAATACTCCATTGTTGAACACATATTTATCGCCCCAATCATCGTCAAACCATGTTCCGTCCAGCGCAGGGTTTGCGGCGGCAAAAGCCGTCCCAATGACCAGTACCGCCAAAATTACTGTGAAAAATCTTTTTGCCATCTGTTTCTCCTTAAGCGGGCAGTCTGCCCTGCGTCAACCGTTTTCCGCTTCTCAATTCTAGCAAAAAAAAGCCCCGCCGGAAAGCGGGACTTTTTGATTTTTTTGCTTAAATTAATGAACAGTGCCGTTTTGAACGATTAACATTTCAGCGGGGTTCATTGTAGCGGTGATTCCCGCACGGTGAAGTTCGTCAATTGAAAGCCGCATCCAGTGGCCGAAAGTGCCCGGCTCTGTGCCCGCAGGATCCATCGCCGGCGCACGTCCTCCGGGAACTCGTGCCGCTTCTGGCATTAACACGTAACGCGTTGTCCAGTAATCAAGCGCGAAAGCATCGGTTGAAGCGGCGATTTTATTCACCTGCACAGCAGCGTTGAAGTTCACGCGCGGGCCGCGATCGGGGCCGACCCAAATCATGTCAGTGATATTGAGAATGGGAAGGCGAGTGTGCACCATGAGCGTTCCCATGCCGCCTGTGAATACGCTGTCGTGAGCGCGTCCCCTGTTTCTGGTCAGCTGGTCGGAAGGCACACCCATGTAGTTTTTAACCGCGGCAGTCACTTGCAAAAGGAAGTGCGATTTGAGCACAGGCATATTTATCACTCTGAAAGCGTCGCTGTTGTAAGTTTGGGTGGCAGTGTCCCATATCCCATACCTAAAACTGATGTGCGTTCCAAACTCGGTGGTGAATTTCGGGTAGGAAACCGCAATTCCTGTTGAGTGAACGAAATCTTCCACGATAAACCCATCGCGCATATCGCCGGCGCTAAATTCCTGGACGCGGTTGCGGGTAAAGTCATCCCACAAAACGCCTGTAACACGGTGACCGGCGGCGCGGAAATAGCGAATCACATCCATTGTGGACTGACTTTGGTCAATGGCGTTGTTCAAAGCCCATTCAAAACTTCCGCCGTGGCCAAAAGGCCCAAATTGCGCCTGCCCGTTGTCAGCGACGATGATCTCCCCGGTAAAGCCATCCGGATGATTCAGTATCTCCTGAATAACGCTGCGAATAAGGTCGGTGTTCGTTCCGCCGCGTTGATCCCACTGGGAGTTAATTTTCAACAGCACCACATCATTTGCAGCGATGAGCCCATGCGGCGCGGCGAGAGTTTGGTAAAACTCCAACCCGTGGTTTTGCATAGACTGAATAAGCCTTACAACCCCGTCATCTGCGCCGTCAGAGTTTTCCACAAAAACAGCCGAGACAAGCCCGTCTGGAAGTTCAAACACAGGAATATTTTGTACCGGCGCAGAAACCATAGGTGCAACCGCCCTCTGCTGATCTGCGCAACCGCCGCTTAATAAAGCGAAAGCAACGATGGTTATAATGGTAATACCAATTGCAAGTTTTGTTCTTTTCATATCATCTCCTTAAAGTACATTTCCGCTTTGCACAACAAGCATTTCGGCGGGGTTCATCGTTGCAGGGATCCCCGCTCGGTGAAGTTCCGCCATTGAAAGCCGCATCCAGTGACCAAAGGTTCCAGGCTGCATACCGGCAGGGTTCATTGCCGCCGAGCGTCCGCCGGGAACCCTTGCCGCTTGCGGTATCAGCACATACCGCGCCGTCCAGTAATCAAGCGCGAAGGCATCGGTGGACGCGGCGATTTTGTTTGTCTGCACAGCGGCGTGAAAGTCAACCCTCGGGCCGCGATCCGGACCAATCCAAATCATGTCGGTGATGTTGAGAATGGGCATACGTGTATAAACCATGAGTGTTCCCATTCCGCCTGTGCCAACGCTATTGTGAGCGCGTCCTCTGCCGCCCTGTATTTGCCTGGTAAGCCAATCGGACGGTACGCCCATGTAGTTTTTAACCGCGGCAGTCACTTGAAAAAGCGAATGCGATTTAAGAACGGGCATATTTATAACTTTGAGAATATCGCTGTTGTATGTTTGAGTTGCGGAATCCCAAATCCCGTATCTAAAACTTACCATCGTGCCGAACTCGGTGGTAAACTTTGGATAAGAAATGGCAATTCCTGTGCTGCGCACGGTATTTTCCACCACAAAGCCGTTGCGCATATCGCCAGTATTAAATTCCTGCACACGGATACGCGTAAACTCATCCCAAAGAACTCCGGTAACGCGATAGCCCATCGCCTGAAAATCCCGGATCACACGGAGAGTTGATTGAGTTTGATCGACTGCGTTGTTGCGCGCCCAATTAAGACTTCCTCCGCCTCCCGGGGCGCTGCCAAACTGCGCCTGTCCGTTATCCGCAACAATAATTTCCCCGGTGAAGCCTTCCGGGTGGTTTAATATTTCCCGAATGGTGGCGCGAATAAGGTCAGTGTTTGTCCCGCCGCGCTGATCCCACTGGGCGTTAATTTTCAACAGCACCACATCGCCTGAAGCAATAAGTCCATTTGGCGCGGCTTGAGTTTGGTAAAATTCTAACCCGTGATTTCGCATAGACTGAATGAGCCTTACAACTCCGTCATCTGTACCATCGCTACTTTCCACAAAAACCGCAGACACAAGTCCTGCAGGAAGCGCCACAGCGGGAATGCTATGAACCGGGGCACCGCCAACCGACAAGGTCACAGCACCTGAAATTATTCCCCTGTGTTGTTGTGAGCATCCAAAACTGAACAACGCCAAAGCCAGAATGGCGATTCCGCTTACTATCCACGTTTTTCTCATAACAAACCCCTTTACTTCAGTTTTCCTTAATATTCTACATTGCCAACAGGATAAATTCTATAGTCCAGCCTGAAATCATGGCAAATGCGAAATTGTACGTTAAGTATAACATGAAATGCCGCGCGCCGAATATCATTTTTACCGCGCTCAGATTGTTGATTTTCACCGTCGGCCCCGCAAGCATGAACGCCATCGCGTCTCCGGTACCCATGCCCGCGTGCATCCACGCTCTAATCAGCGGAATGGTGCCGCCGCCGCAAATGTAAAGCGGTATGGAAACGGTTGTGGCAAAAAGCACGCCAAGCCCGCGCCGTGCGCCAAAAAGCCCCGCAATTAAATCAGGCGGAATGTAGCGTTCAAAGACGGCGGCAAGCGTTATGCCAAACAAAAGAAAAGGAGCTGTAATTCTGAAAGCTTTAAGCAAGTCAAGGAAAAAGTTTTTTTTCTTTTTTGCTTCCGCTGGGGCAAACCGCTCAAGGGCAAAAAGTGCCTTGTTTTTGAAAAGCAAAAGGACAAGTGCACCGGCAAGAATTCCGCTTAAAAAGCTCAAGCCCAGCCGCGCAAACGAAACATCCATACCAAGCGCGAAGGTGAAAAAAAAGATATTGGGGTTAAGTAAAATCGAGCTAATCATGAAGGAAGCAAGAAGGTGCTGCGGCACGCCTTTTTTCCCAAGCGCCGCGATGATGGGAACCGTGCCGAACATACACAGGGGCGATAATATTCCAAGCAGGGCGGCAACGCACAGCGGCAAAAGCCAAAAACTGCGCGTTGCCAATTCAACCATTTTTTCAGCAATTTTATCCGAAAGGAAAACGGAAACAAGCGAGCCTGCCACAAGCCCCATAGCCCAATACGGACCGATTTGCTGAAATTGCAGCCACGCGCTGCTGAACAGCATGGTAAGTTCATGTGTCAGCAAATTCTTTCCCTTACTATGAGCATTTTGCGAATCATACCGCAAGTGTAAACAGCTTTTCAATCTACAGCAAGGGTGCTCGTTGTACTTCCGCCTATTGACAAATAGCAGACAATGTAGCAACATTTAAACATGCAAATCATCTGGGATAACGAGAAAAACCGCAAACTCATTTTAGAACGGGGATTTTCGCTTGAGAAATTTGCGGAACTGATCCTTGAGAAAAAATACTATGCTGTCTTAAAAAATCCCTCAAGAACGGAGCAGAAAATTTTCATCATCCCTTTTCAGGATTATACGTATGTTGTACCTTTTGTAATCGATGCTGAACAGAATATTATCCTGAAAACCGCTTTCCCAAGCCGAAAATACCATAAGACCTATGGAGGAAAAAAGTGAAAGTAAAGCTGGATAAATTTGAGCAGTCCATCGAGGACAACGCTGAAAAGTTCATTCCCCTTTCAGATGCTGAAATGAGCGAAGTGGAATCCATAATTAACGCTGCAAACAAAACCAAAAACATCAATATCCGCATTTCGGCGCACGTTATTGAGAAGGTCAAACAAAGAGCCGCAGAGGAAGGCATCCCATACCAGACTCTTATTTCCAGCATCATCCACAAGTATATCACCGGAAAACTGGTGGATGAACGAGCGGTGTTAAAATCAATGGAGCTATTGCGCTCTTAGCCTGCCAATTCATGTGCCGAAATAAGCAGTCGGTTTTGTGCGCTCCGTGCCTTCGCTCCCGCTTAAACGCCGCGCAACAATATAGCCTCCGCTTCGGCGTTCCACAGCCCGCTGTGCGCTTCGCAGCTTTTGTGGAGCGCGGCAAAAAGCGGGTTTGTCCGCCCAAGATCTTCAAAATCGTTAAGCGCTGTCAGCGGCATATTGACGTGGGTATACGTCAAAATCTTTCCGGCTTTCAGGTTGGGCAGATTAGCGACCGCATTCGCGGTGGCATCAATTCCGCAAATGTGCGTTACCATGACAGCAGGGCGCAGTTTTTTTGCCGAGGAAAGTTTGAGTGCTTCCCGCAGATCGTCGGTGTTGCCGCCTGTGCTTCCCAGAACGTGGGTACTCGTGTAATGGCAGTTATACAAATTGATCATGGCGGAAAAGTTTTTGTCTTCAGGGCCCGCAAAAAAGTTAAGACAACCGTCAAACGCCATGAGCCGGTCGCCAAGTTCGGCAAGTTCCCGCACCGGGGCATAGACAAAAACATCGTCGTATCCGTGTCCTTCTGTAATGCCCATTAGAAATGCGTAAATGTCGTCATGATCTTTGGCATTTACGAACTGTAAATCAACACCATGCTTTTTCGCCAGTTCAGGCGGAAGCAGATGTTCCGCACGGCGCAATCTTCCGGCATCCACATCGCTTACCACAATGCGGGAAGGGCGATTTCCCGCAAAAATAGGATACTCCACAGCGCCAAGTCCCATAGGGCCGGCACCTCCCAGGATAAGCACATTTCCACCGGGCTTTATGCCCATAGCATGATCGTAGTTTTGCTTGTTTGTATGGTACATCATGTTGTAGCCGCCGATAATGCAGCTCATCGGTTCCGCCAGCGAAGCGTAAAAATAAGCGTCCCCGTCATAGTGAAGAAGGCAGCCAAGTTCCATGACTTCCTGCGGCAGAATGCAGTATGTGGCGTTGCCGCCGAAAAACTCATACGAATAACCCGGTGAGGCAAGGCTGCCTTTGTAGTTAAGCGCCGGCTGTTGGGCAAACTTGTCTCCGGCTTTGAATTGGCTCTGCCATTTGGCGCCAACTTGCACAATATCGCCTGAAAATTCATGCCCGATGATAATGGGATTTGTATCGACATTTTGCGGGCAGCGTTTGTGATTCTTGCCCATTTTCAGGAGTTTCCATGTTGACATACAGATGCTGTCGCTGACAATCCTTACAAGGATTTCATCGTCTTTGATTTCAGGCAGCTCAAACTCCTCAAGCCGTAAATCATCCGCGCCGTAAAGCCTAACCGCTTTTGTAATCTGACCCATTCATGTCTCCTTATCCAATTTTTGTAATATGCGTTTTGCTTAAAAGCTCATTCACAAGTGTGCGCTCAGGCGGATTTGTTCCCTCGGTGGTGCAGGCTCCGGCGGAGGCGGCCATCGCAAGCGCAAAACAGCGCTCTTCGTCCAGCCCCTGCTCAAAGCCGTAAGCAAGCGCCGCCGTCATGCTGTCGCCCGCCCCCACCGTTGACTTCACCTGCACGGCAACGGCTTGAGCGCGCCATGTTCCGTTTACGCTTACAAATAGCGCGCCGTCTATTCCCATGGAAAGGGCGACCAGTTGAACTCCCTTCTCCAAAAGAGAGCGGCAAAGTTCGGCAAGTTCCGCTTCAGTTGTTCTTTCGTTGTCGGCACGATTAAAGTACTGCAAAAGTTCGTACCTGTTGGGTTTTATATAGTTCGGGATTTC